>JBGTLJ010000553.1:0-6068 GCA_041744175.1 Oceaniglobus sp.
TCCCTGCGTCACCGACAGCACCCCCACCAGCGCCAACCAGGAGGATCATGTCAGCATGGCCGCGCACGGCGCCCGCCGTCTGTTGCCCATGGTTGCCAACCTTCAGACCATCCTTGGGGTGGAGGCGCTGTGTGCCGCCCAGGGCGTCGAATTCAGGGCGCCTTTACGGACCAGCCCCGCCTTGCAGGCAGCCCTGCGCCGCCTGCGCGCCGACATCCCCCGCCTTCGCGAAGACCGCTATCTCGCCCCCGATCTGGCCCGCGCGGCGGCCCTGATCGCCACCGGCGCGCTTTGCGATGCCGCCGGCACCGAACTGCCGGATCTCGCCCCGTGACCCCCGTCGAACTCACCCGGGGCGACGGCCCGATCGTGCTGGGCATCCCCCACACCGGTACCTTCATCCCGAAGGAAATATCCTGCAATCTGAACGATTCGGGACATGCGCGCACCGATACGGACTGGCACATCCATGACCTCTACGCGGACCTTCTGCCCGGCGCCACCACCGTGCGCGCCACCTTTCACCGCTATGTGATCGACGCCAACCGCGACTCTGAGGGCGTCAGCCTCTATCCCGGCCAGAACACCACCGGCCTCGTCCCGCTGACCGATTTCGACGGCAAGGTCATCTGGGAAATGCCACCGGACGTGGCCGACACCACGGCCCGCCGCAAAACCTTTCACGCCCCCTATCACGCTGCTTTGCAATCCGAAATCGACCGCGTCCGCGCCCGCCATGGCATCGCGATCCTCTATGATTGCCACTCGATCCGCTCTGAAATCCCGTTCCTGTTCGACGGAACACTCCCCGACTTCAACATCGGCGACAACGGTGGCGCGACCTGCGCACCCGCGATTACCCGCAGGGTTTCAGAAATCTGCGAGGCCGCCGAAGGCTTCACCACCGTCACCAACGGCCGCTTCAAGGGCGGCTGGACCACCCGGCACTATGGCCGCCCCGCCGCCAACGTCCACGCCATCCAGATGGAACTGTCGCAGGCGCGCTATCTGACCAAGCAAGCCCCGCCCTGGACCTATGATCCCCACAGCGCTGACAGGTTGCGTGGGATACTGCGCAACATCCTCAAATCACTCGATACCCTCGCCCGTGCAGGAAAGCTGACATGAACAATCCCCGCCACAACATGCGCGACGTCTATCCCCCTACGGGTTCGGAAATCACCGCCAAAAGCTGGCTGACAGAGGCGCCCATGCGGATGCTGATGAACAACTTGCACCCCGACGTGGCCGAAAACCCCCACGAACTGGTGGTCTATGGCGGCATCGGACGCGCCGCCCGCACGTGGAAGGATTTCGATGCCATCGTCGCCAGCCTCAGGGAACTGGAAGACGACCAGACCCTGCTGGTGCAGTCGGGCAAACCCGTGGGCGTGTTCCGCACCCACAAGGACGCCCCGCGAGTCCTGATCGCCAATTCCAACCTCGTGCCCCACTGGGCCACATGGGACCACTTCAACGAGCTGGATAAGAAGGGCCTTGCGATGTATGGCCAGATGACCGCCGGATCCTGGATTTACATTGGGTCCCAAGGCATTGTGCAGGGCACATACGAAACCTTCGTGGAGGCGGGGCGCCAGCATTACGGCGGCGACCTGACCGGCAGGTGGATCCTCACGGGTGGCCTTGGCGGGATGGGTGGCGCACAGCCTCTTGCGGCGGTGATGGCCGGGGCCTGCTGCCTTGCCGTGGAATGCAACTCCGACAGCATCGATTTCCGGCTGCGCACCCGCTACGTGGATGACCGCGCCGAAACCCTGGACGAGGCGCTGGCGATGATCGACGCCTGGACCAGGGCGGGGCAGGCAAGATCCGTCGGCCTGCTGGGCAACGCCGCCGACATCTTTCCCGAACTGGTGCGCCGCATGAAGGACGGGGGTATCCGCCCCGACATCGTCACCGACCAGACCAGCGCACACGACCCGATCAACGGTTATCTGCCGCAAGGCTGGACCATGGCCCAGTGGCGAGAACAGCGTGAAAGCAACCCCAAGGCGGTGGAAAAGGCCGCCCGGGCCAGCATGAAAACTCACGTCGCCGCCATGGTCGATTTCTGGAACGCGGGCGTGCCGACGCTTGATTATGGCAACAACATCAGACAGGTGGCTCTGGATGAAGGGCTGGAGAACGCCTTTGCCTTCCCCGGATTCGTGCCCGCTTATATCCGTCCGCTGTTCTGCCGAGGCATCGGCCCGTTCCGCTGGTGCGCGCTGTCGGGCGACCCGGAAGACATCTACAGGACCGATGCCAAGGTAAAGGAACTGGTGGACGATCCGCACCTGCACAACTGGCTGGACATGGCGCGCGATCGGATCGCGTTTCAGGGGCTGCCCGCGCGGATCTGCTGGGTCGGCCTTGGTGTGCGCCACAAGCTCGGCCTTGCCTTCAACGCCATGGTGCGCACGGGCGAGTTGTCCGCCCCCATCGTCATCGGGCGTGACCATCTTGACAGCGGCTCGGTCGCCAGTCCCAACCGCGAGACCGAGGCCATGCTGGACGGCAGCGATGCGGTCTCCGACTGGCCGCTTCTCAATGCGCTGCTGAATTGCGCATCGGGCGCCACTTGGGTGTCGCTGCACCACGGCGGCGGTGTCGGCATGGGGTTTTCGCAGCATTCCGGCATGGTCATCTGCTGTGACGGCACCGAAGATGCCGACAGGCGGATCGCCAATGTTCTCTGGAATGACCCCGCCACCGGTGTGATGCGTCACGCCGATGCGGGATACGAAGACGCGCGGGACTGTGCACGCGAACATGGACTCAACCTGCCGGGCATCCTGTAGGGTACCGGGGATCCCGCAACGGAGGAACGACATGACGATGATGGAAAAAACCGCCCGGACCGACCCGGCAGCGCTGATCCCGGACAGTGATGTGGACACCTTCGCTAACGACGGCGTGGTGCTGATCCGCGGCGCATTCATTGATTACGTGGATGGCGCGCGCGACGCGATCGAACAGAACAAGGCAAATCCCAGCTGGAGGGAAAGAACCTATCGCCCAGACGATGGCGGCGCGCCGTTCTTTCAGGACTACTGCGTGTGGGCGCAAATTCCGGGATACGAGGCGCTGGTGCGCTCCTCGCCCATGGCGGCGCTCGCGGCGCGGCTGATGAAATCGAACACGGCGCGGATCTTTCACGACCACATCTTGGTCAAGGAACCCGGCAATTCGGTCGTCACCCCCTGGCACCAGGATCAGCCCTATTATCTGGTTGAGGGTGAACAGACCGTCAGCTTCTGGTGTCCGCTGGATCCGATCCCGCAAGAACGCACCATCGAATATGTCGCGGGCAGCCATGCCTGGGGAAAAACGTTCCGCCCCAAACGGTTCGACGGCACCGACCTGTTCGAGGGCGATGTGTCAGAGGCAGTGCCGGACATCGACACCGAACGCGGATCGCTCGACATGCGCGGCTGGGAAATGGAACCGGGCGACGCGGTGGCGTTCCATTTCCGCACCCTGCACGGCGCGCCCGCCAATGCATCGCCCGCCCGGCGGCGGGTGATCTCGGCCCGATGGGTCGGGGATGACGCAAGGTTCGTGAAACGCCCCGGCAAGACGTCCCCGGCGTTTCCCGATCTCGACTATACTGACGGGGCGCCGTTCGAAGGCGACGAATTCCCGGTTCTTTACCCGGCGGGCTGAGACAACTTTTTCCGATCCTGCGTAAAGCAGGACGATCATCAGAAAGGACATTCCAATGGACAGACGGACCTTCTTCAAGGCGGGCGTCGCGGGCACCGCCGCTGCGACGCTGGCAGCCCCGGCCATCGCGCAGGACATACGGCAATGGAACATGGTCACGGCCTGGCCCAAGAACCTGCCCGGGCCCGGCGTCGCCGCCCAGATGCTTGCCGACCGCATCACCACGCTGTCGGGCGGACGGATCGCTGTCCAGATCTATGCCGCCGGCGAGATCGTGCCGGGCAACGGAGTCTTCGACGCGGTGGCCGAAGGAACGGCCGATCTCTATCATGCCGTGCCGGCCTATTGGGGCAGCAAGTCGAAGGGGATTCTGCTCTTCGGCTCGCAACCGTTCGGCCTGCGCGCCGACGAACAGGTGGGCTGGCTGACCCATGGCGGCGGGCAGGCGCTTTACGACGAGATGTACGCCCGGTTCGGGCTGAAGCCGTTCCTGTGCGGCAACTCCGGGCCACAATGGGCAGGCTGGTTCCGCAACGAGATCGCGTCGGTCGATGACCTGAAGGGCCTCAAGTTCCGCACCACCGGTCTGGCCAGCGAGATGTGCGCGCGTCTTGGCATGGCGGTTCAGGCCATGGGCGGCGGCGACATGTTCCAGGCGTTGCAATCGGGGGCGCTGGACGCTGGGGAGTTCATCGGGCCGTGGACCGATTCCGCTTTGGGCTTTTATCAGGTTGCCAAGAACTATTACTGGCCGGGCGTGGGCGAACCGTCCTCGGCAGAGGAATGTGCCGTCAACATGGACCGATTCAACGAGCTTCCTGACGATCTGAAGGAGGTGATCAGGATCTCCTGCTCCAGCCTCTACAACGACGTCTGGACCGAATACACCACAAAACACGCCCAGGCCCTGCAACAGCTCGTGGCGGATCAGGGCGTGATGGTCAGAAAGCTTCCCGACGACGTGCTGGCGGCCATGGGCACCGCAGGCCAGGAGGTGATCGCCGAACTGCAATCCGACAGCGACGCGCTGGTCGTGCGGATCGCCGACAGTTTCGTGGCCTACCGCGATTCCATCGGCGGCTACATGACCTATGCCGACAACGGCCAGATGAACGCCCGCGCCAAAGTGTTCGGGTACTAGGCAGGCGGCCGGCGCGAGCCGCCCCGCGCCGACCCCTGCCGCGCCGATGGACCGTATCGCCGACAGCCTTGATCTGGTGAACCGCGTCACTGGTGGCCTTGTGCGCTGGTGCGCGCTAGCCATGGTTCTGGTGCAGTTCGCCGTGGTGCTGATGCGCTATGTGTTCGGGTTCTCGTTCATCTGGGTGAACGAAACCGTGCTCTATCTGCATTCCGCGCTGTTCATGCTGGGGGCGGGTTATACCCTGATGATCGACGGACATGTGCGGGTCGATATCTTGTACGCCCGGACCGGCCCGCGTGGGAAAGCCGCCATCGACCTCGCCGGACACCTGTTTTTGCTGATCCCGTCGATGGCGGCGCTGCTGTGGTGGTCGTGGCCATCGGTGCGCAGCGCCTGGGCGATCCGCGAGGGCGCGATTTCCGTGGGCGGCATCCCGGCGGTGTTCCTTCTGAAAACCCTGATCCCGGCATTCTGCATCCTGCTGCTGATCCAGTCGGCCGTCTGCCTCTTGCGTGCGCTGACGACCCTGAAACGGCCATGACCGAATATCTCGACCTGCTGATGTTCGCGGCGCTGATCGTCACGATCCTGACCGGCTTTCCCGTGTCCTTCGCCATCGCGGGCACGGCCATCGCATTCGCCGCTCTGGGCTGGGCGACGGGGCAGATGAACATCGCTCTGCTGGGCGCGCTGGGTCAGCGTGTTTTCGGCTTGCTGACCAACGACGTGCTGATCGCGATCCCGCTGTTCGTGCTGATGGGGGTGGTGCTGGAACGCTCCCGCATTGCCGAGGATCTGCTGGACACCATGGGCCGCCTGTTCGGCACCCTGCGCGGCGGGCTGGGGATATCCGTGATCGTCGTGGGGGCGCTTCTGGCGGCGTCCACCGGCATCGTCGGGGCCACGGTCATCGCCATGGGCATGATCGCGCTGCCCACCATGTTGCGCACCGGATACGATCCGCGCCTTGCCGCGGGGCTGGTGGCGACATCCGGCACGCTGGGCCAGATCATCCCGCCCTCGACCCTGCTGATCATCCTCGCCGACGTGATGAGCAACGCCTATCAGCAGGCCCAGTTCGAACAGGGTAAATTTTCGGTCGAAACCATCTCCGTGGGCCAGATCTTTGCCGCCGCCCTGTTGCCCGGACTGCTGCTGGTGGCGCTTTACATCGCCTTTGTCCTTGCGGTCGGGGTTCTGCGTCCCGCCGCCGTGCCGCCCGCCCGGCAGACCGCGCACCGCCCGACATGGCGCAAGG
>JBGTLJ010000554.1:0-2933 GCA_041744175.1 Oceaniglobus sp.
CACGCGGCCTGACGCGGCGTTGCCCACAGCAGCGACCAGGTCGAGCCGGATGATGTCCAGCTGCTCGAAAGCCGCCGTGGCAAGCAGGCGCACGGCTGCGGTGGCCACGCCGCGGCCGCGTGCATGGGGCGCGACCCAGTACCAGCGCCGGTTCGAGGACGCGTCGGGGCGGTACGTGCAGGAGGCCGATTACGCTGTCTGGCTGGCGCTGCGGGTGATCGGCGAGGCGGTGACCCGCACCGGGACCGCCGATGTGGCCGACCTTCGCGACTATATCCTGGGCGATGCGTTCGAGCTGGCGGCGTTCAAGGGGCGGGCGGTGGATTTCCGCCCCTGGAACGGCCAGATGCGCCAGCCGATCCTGTTGAGCGACGGCCGCGTCACGGTCAGCGTGTCTCCGCAGGACGGCTATCTGCACCAGCGCTCCACCCTCGACACGCTGGGGCTGGACGAACCCGAATCTGCCTGCGCCGCCTTCACCGAATGAAAGGAACCCGAATGATTCTGCGCGCCGCACTTTTGATGTCCTTCTGCGCCGTCACGCCCGCGATGGCCGCGAAGATCTTTGTGAGCAACGAAAAGGGCAACACCGTCAGCGTGATCGACAGCGACACCTGGGAGGTGATCGAGGAGTTCCCGGCAGGCAACCGCCCGCGGGGAATCGGCCTCAGCCCCGATGGAACGCTGCTTTATGTCTGCGCGTCGGACGACGACACGATCCGCGTCTTCGACACCGAAACCTACGCCGAGGTCCATACCCTGCCGTCCGGCCCTGACCCCGAACTTTTCACCATGCATCCGTCGGGCAACCCGATCTATGTCGCCAACGAGGATGACAACCTTGTCACCGTCGTGGACACCGAAAGCCGCACGATCCTGGCCGAGGTGCCTGTCGGGGTCGAACCCGAGGGGATGGCGATCAGTCCCGACACCAACTGGGTCATCAACACGTCGGAAACGACGAACATGGCGCATTTCATCGATACGTCGGACTACAAGATCAAGCACAACATCCTGGTCGACCAGCGGCCGCGCTATGCGGTCTATACCGACGACGGCACCCGTCTTTTCGTGAGTTCGGAGATCGGCGGTACGGTCAGCGTGATCGATACCTCGGGCGATGTCCCGGAGCTGATCGAAAAGATCAGCTTTGCCGTGTCTGGCGTGCAGCCCGAATGGCTGCAGCCGGTGGGCATGAAGGTGACGGCGGACGGCCGGTGGCTGTTCGTGGCGCTGGGCCCGGCGAACCGGGTGGCGGTTGTGGATGCGCAGACGCTCGAGGTGGAGGATTACATCCTGACCGGCCAGAGGGTCTGGCAGATGGCGTTCACCCCGGACCAGGAATACCTGATCACCACCAACGGCAATTCCAACGACGTGACCGTGATCGATGTGGCAGGGCAGAAAGCGATCCGGTCGGTGCAGGTGGGCCAGCAACCCTGGGGTGTAGCGGTGATGCCCGAATGACGGGGCACGGGGGCTGGAGCGTGTGAGATGACCTTTCTCGCCCGCCTGACCGGGTCGGCCGTCGCCGCAGCGATTGCGATTGCTGTCACGGTGACGGCGTCGGGCGCGCTGGCCGACATGCCGGTGATCCGGGCGGCGACCCTGAAGATCGGCACCGTGAACTGGGAGCTGGACACCATCAGGGCGCACGGGTTCGACACCGCGAACGGGTTTGTTCTGGAAATGCAGCCCTATGCCGACAACGGTGCGACTCGTGTGGCGCTGGAGGGCAGCACCGCCGACATCGCCGTCGCCGACTGGATCTGGGTGGCGCGCCAGCGCGCGGCGGGCAAGGACTATGTTTTCATTCCCTATTCGCGCGCTGTCGGCGGTCTGGTGGTGCCCGCCGACAGCACGGCGCGGACGCTGGCGGATCTGAGGGGCGCCAAGATCGGCATTGCGGGCGGGCCGCTTGACAAAAGCTGGCTGATCCTGCGCGCATATGCCCGGGCAGAGTTCGGCATGGATCTGGCGCAAGAGACCGAACAGGTGTTCGGCGCGCCACCCCTGATCTTCAAGGCCGGCCTGTCCGGCGACACCGCGGGCGCGATCAACTACTGGCATTTCCTGGCCAAGATGAAGGCGGCAGGAATGCGCGAGCTGATTTCTGTGCAAACCGCGTCCGCAGCATTGGGGCTGGACCCCGACGTGCCGCTGCTGGGATATGTGATGAAGGAAAGTTTCCTGTTGGACCATCCCGGCATCGCGCAGGCACTCTACGACGCATCGCGCAACGCCAAGGCGCTGTTGCGCGAGGATGCCCCGTGGGAAGCCTTGCGCGCGCAGATGAACGCCGACACCGACGCCGAGTACGAGGCACTGCGTGACGATTTCCGAGCGGGCATACCGGACCCGGGGCAGGTGGATGCCGAAGCTGCCAACAGGCTGTTGCGGCTGATGTCTGAATTGGGCGGCGAACGGCTGGTCGGGGCCGCGACGACGCTGCCCGCCGGTCTGTTCGCCCCTGTGAAATGACGCGCCGTGGCAGGCATTGAACGCGGTCCGCGTCGCATCGCTGGGGGGGTTGCTGGCGCTCTGGGCCGTCGCGGCATGGCTGACGGGCGATGCGCAGGTGCTGCCGATGCCCCAGTCGCTGGTGTCGCCGTTCTGGCGCGAAACCGTATCGGGCGAACTGCCCTATCATCTGATGCGCACGCTGGTGCGGGTGGCCTGGGCGTTCGTGCTGGCGATGTCTGTGGGCATGGCGCTGGGTCTTGTCATGGGGATCTTTCCCGCGGTGGACCGGTGGCTGGACCCGTGGCTCGTGGTGTTTCTGAACCTGCCCGCGCTGGTGCTGATCGTGCTGTGCTATCTCTGGATCGGGCTAAACGAAACCGCCGCCATCGCCGCCGTGACGCTGAACAAGATCCCCAATGTCACCACAGTGATCCGCGAAGGCGCGCGGGCGCTGGATCCCGACCTTGCCG
>JBGTLJ010000555.1:0-1867 GCA_041744175.1 Oceaniglobus sp.
CCGCCAGCCACGCCCGGCGCGATTCAGCCCTGGCGCCGCGCCATGAACGCGAGCCGCTCGAAAAGATGAATGTCCTGTTCGTTCTTCAGCAATGCGCCGTGCAGCCTGGGAAGCATGTCGCCTGCCCTGCGCTTGAGATCCTCGGCGCCCAGATCCTCGGCCAGCAACAGCTTGAGCCAGTCCAGCACCTCGGAGGTCGAGGGTTTCTTTTTCAGCCCGGGGGTGTCGCGCAGTTCGAAGAACTGCGTCAGCGCGCTGGTCAGCAGCGCGTCCTTGATGCCCGGATGGTGGACATGGACAATCCTTCTCAGGGTGTCCGGGTCGGGAAAACGGATGTAGTGGAAGAAGCAGCGGCGCAGAAACGCGTCGGGCAGTTCCTTTTCGTTGTTGGATGTGATGATGACCACGGGGCGGTGGCGTGCGCGCACGGTCTGCCCGGTTTCGTAGACGTGGAATTCCATCCGGTCGAGTTCCTGCAGCAGATCGTTCGGAAACTCGATATCCGCCTTGTCGACCTCGTCGATCAGGAGCACCACGCGGCGGTCGGCATCGAAGGCCTGCCAGAGCTTGCCGCGCCGGATGTAGTTGGCGACGTCGTGCACCCTCTGTTCACCCAGCTGGCTGTCGCGCAACCGGCTGACGGCGTCGTATTCGTAGAGGCCCTGCTGTGCCCGCGTGGTGGATTTGACGTGCCATTCGATCAGGTCCATCCCGAGGGACGCGGCGACTTGCCGCGCCAGTTCGGTCTTGCCTGTCCCGGGTTCGCCCTTGACCAGCAGCGGGCGTTCCAGCGTCACCGCCGCATTGACCGCGACACTGAGATCGCCGGTCGCGACATAGCTGTCGGTGCCTTCGAATTTCATGGCAATTCCAAACCCCTGTCTGCCCCTGTTCACACGGGATGATGAACGCAATCACAATGCACGATGGCTCCGGGAATGCCTAGTGACAAGCGTGCGGGCTTGCGATATTCGGACCGCCATGAGACTGACGCCCGATGGCTGAGCAAGCGTCCGCACCCCAAGCCGGACGAAACGAGGGAGAGACGATGAAGGTAGATGCCTTCCTGCCCGATCACTATCGTCCGGCAGAAGACGAGCCGTTCATGAACGACCGGCAGGTCGAATATTTCCGCCGCAAGCTGCTGGCCTGGAAATCGGATCTGATGGATGACAGCAAGAGCACGGTGCAGGGTCTGCAGGACGGCACCCGCAACATCCCCGACGTCGCCGACCGCGCATCCGAAGAGACCGACCGCGCCCTTGAACTGCGCACCCGCGACCGCCAGCGCAAGCTCGTGGCGAAGATCGACAGCGCGCTGCGCCGGATCGAAGAGGGTGAATACGGCTATTGCGAGGATACCGGCGAGCCGATCTCGCTGAAGCGGCTGGATGCCCGGCCCATCGCCACCCTGAGTCTTGAGGCGCAGGAACGTCACGAACGCCGCGAGAAGGTGCACCGCGACGACTGAGCCTTGATGGCACGGGGTCATGCGCGCCGGGGTGTCAACGCCCCGGCGTTTTCGTATCGGGGGTGCGATGACGGGTCCTGACGTTACCGTTCTCGGGGCGGGGATCGCGGGGCTGGCCTGTGCATGTGCACTGGCACAGGCCGGGGCAAATGTCCGCGTCCTGGAACGCGCCCGGACTTTGGCCGGGGTTGGCGCCGGCATCCAGATCAGTCCGAACGGCTTTGCGGTGCTGCGCGCACTCGGGCTTGAATTGCGGATCGGGGAGCTTGCGGATGCAAGCGACGCCGCGGTGCTGCGGGTGGGTGCGACGGGACGGCGGCTGATCCGGCTGCCGATGGCGGGCCGCCGGTTCTATCTGATCCATCGCGCCGATCTGATCGCGGTCCTTGCCCGGGG
>JBGTLJ010000556.1:0-1940 GCA_041744175.1 Oceaniglobus sp.
GCGCCGCACCGGCAGCGCGCCGCCGCCCAAGCACATCCTGAATGCCCCGACCCGGCTGATGAAGGATGAGGGGTATGGCGCCGGATACGCCTATGACCACGATGCGGAGGACGGGTTTTCCGGTCAGGACTATTTTCCGGACGGCATGAAAAGGATCGTGCTCTACGCCCCGGTCGAACGTGGGTTCGAACGCGACCTGAGAAAGCGGCTTGACTGGTTTTCGGCCCGGCGTGACAAGCGGGGCGGTTGACAACATCGCCGTTCCCGACGATGCACCGGCGATGTTTTCAACACTGCTTCAGGTGGCGATCGGCGGCGCGATCGGGGCGGCAGGCCGCCATCTCGCCGGAGTCTTGGCGGGGTTCGCCTTCGGGGTCGTGTTTCCCTGGGGCGTTCTTGCCGTCAACATCGTCGGTTCGTTCCTGATGGGGGTTTTCGTGGGTCTGGCGGCACAGAAATCGCTGACCCATCTGGCGCCGTTCGTGATGACCGGGGTGCTGGGCGGGTTCACCACATTCTCGGCGTTTTCCCTTGATACCGTCACTCTCTTCGAGCGCGGACAGGTCGGGGGCGCGGCGCTTTACGTGTTGCTGTCCGTCGGTGGCGCCATCGGCGCGCTGTTCGCTGGCCTTGCTCTTGCCCGTGGGTTCTGGGTGTGAGCGGCGTCCAGACCCTCATGGTGGGGCCGGACGACGGGGACCAGAGGCTGGATCGCTGGTTTCGCCGGATGTTTCCGGTTGTCAGTCAGGTGCAGATCGAAAAGATGTGCCGCAAGGGCGAAATCCGGGTCGACGGCGGCCGCGTGAAACCGGCCACAAGGCTTCGGGCGGGTCAGGACGTCCGGATCCCGCCATTGCCCAAGGAACGCGGTCCCGCGGTCGACCGCACGGCAACGGTCAGCCGCGCCGATGCCCAGATGATGCGCGATGCCGTCCTGTGGCAGGACGACCACATCATCGCCCTG
This sequence comes from Oceaniglobus sp., assembly GCA_041744175.1. Taxonomy (GTDB): domain Bacteria; phylum Pseudomonadota; class Alphaproteobacteria; order Rhodobacterales; family Rhodobacteraceae; genus Oceaniglobus. The sequence continues at coordinate 965 of JBGTLJ010000556.1, forward strand.
AACAAGCCGCCGGGGCTTCCGACCCAGGGCGGCAGCAAGCAGACCCGCCATGTCGATGGCCTGTCCATCGCGCTTCAGGGCGATCGTGAGGACAAGCCGCGACTTGTGCACAGGCTGGACAAGGACACATCGGGCGTGCTGCTGCTGGCGCGCACACGGATGGCCGCCAAGGGCCTGACCGAGGCGCTGCGCCACCGCGCGACGCGCAAGATCTACTGGGCCGCCGTGGCGGGGGTGCCGCATCCTCGGATGGGCACGGTGAAATACGGACTGATCAAGGCCTCCGGTCACGGCAGCCGCGGCGAGGCGGAAAAGATGATTTGCATCCACCCCGGTGAGGTCGCATCGACCGAAGGCGCCAAACGGGCGACGACCGATTACGCCGTCCTGTCGGCGCTGGGTGGACGGACCGCCTGGGTTGCGCTGGTTCCGCTGACCGGGCGGACCCACCAGTTGCGCGCCCACATGGCCGAAATGGGCCATCCAATAGTCGGCGACGGCAAATACGGCGGCTCCGGGCAAGAGAACATGGGCGATGGCTGGGGCGCGCAGTTGGGCGGTGACATCAGCCGCAAGCTGCATCTTCACGCCCGGTCGCTGACGTTCCTGCACCCTGTGACAGATGCGACGATGACCGTCACGGCCCCTTTGCCGGATCACATGGCCCGGACCTGGGAACAGCTGGAATGGTCGCCCGCGGACGTTCCGGGCGATCCGTTCGATGAGTTGAGCTAGTGTCGGAGTGGACGGCAAAGCGGTTCTGGAAAAGCGTCGCCTGCATCCCCGAAGGCGATGGCCATTCGATTCATCTGGACGGGCGGCCCGTCCGCACGCCGGCAAGGGCGCTCATGGTGCTTCCCACCCTCGGCCTGGCGCGGGCGGTCGCCGGGGAATGGGAGGTCCAGGGCGCCATCGTGGATCCGCTGTCGATGCCCAACACCCGCAGCGCCAATGCCGCGCTCGACAAGGTCGCGCC
>JBGTLJ010000557.1:0-4513 GCA_041744175.1 Oceaniglobus sp.
GCGGGCCGACGCGATCATCGCGGCGGCGTCAGAGGTCGCGGCGGGCAGGTTCGACGACGACTTTCCCCTGGTGGTCTGGCAGACCGGGTCGGGCACCCAGACCAACATGAACGCCAACGAGGTGATCGCGAACCGTGCCATAGAAATCCTTGGCGGGGTGATCGGGTCAAAGGATCCGGTGCATCCCAACGACCACTGCAACATGGGCCAGTCGTCAAACGACACCTACCCGACGGCCATGCACATCGCCGTGGCCACCACCGCGCGCGACGTGACCCTGCCGGGGCTGGAAAAGCTGCATGCGGCGCTGACGAGCAAGGTCGCCGAGTTCGACGGGATCATCAAGATCGGCCGCACTCACACGATGGATGCGACACCCCTGACCCTGGCCCAGGAATTTTCCGGCTATACCCACCAGGTGGCCATGGGGACCAAGCGCATCAGGGCCGCCCTGCCCCATATTTATGAGTTGGCCCAGGGCGGCACGGCGGTGGGCACCGGGCTGAACACCCGGCCAGGCTGGGGCGAGGAGGTGGCGCGCAACATGGCCGACATCACCGGCCTGCCCTTCGTCACCGCCCCCAACAAGTTCGAGGCGCTCGCCGCCCATGACGCGCTGGTGGAAATGTCGGGCGCGCTGAGGACGGTCGCGGCGTCGCTGTTCAAGATCGCCAACGACATCCGGCTCTTGGGCTCCGGGCCGCGCTGCGGGCTCGGCGAACTCTCGCTGCCGGAAAACGAACCCGGAAGTTCGATCATGCCCGGCAAGGTCAACCCGACCCAGTGCGAGGCGCTGACCCAGGTCTGCGCCCATGTCTTCGGCAACGATGCGGCGGTGGGTTTCGCCGGATCGCAGGGTCATTTCGAACTCAACGTCTACAAGCCGATGATGGCATACAACGTGTTGCAATCCATGCAGCTGCTGGGCGACGCGTCGGCGGCCTTCAGCGACAACTGCGTCGCCGGGATCCGCGCCAACACCGACACCATCGCCCGGATCATGAACGATTCCCTGATGCTGGTCACCGCCCTGGCCCCGACCATCGGATACGACAACGCCACCAAGGTCGCCAAAACCGCCCATGCGAACGGCACGACCCTGAAGAAAGAGGCGATCGCCCTCGGCTTCGTCGACGAAGCGACCTTCGACAGGGTCGTGCGCCCCGAACAGATGATCGGCCCGAAATGACCGGGCCGGTGCCAGGCCCTGGATCGGATCGAAAGGCGGACACGATCAGTCTCAACCGGGCGCGCAAGTACCGCGCCCGCGCAGAAAGGAAGGCGCAGGCCGACGCCAACGTGCTGAAACACGGACGCGGCAAGGCCGAAAAGGCCCTCGATACTGCGCAGAACGCCCGGGCTACGCGGATGCTGGACCAGCACAGGCGCGAACCGGAATGAACGACCGGCCCCGCAAGCATTCGCTCACCCTGCGTGGGCATCGCACGTCCGTCTCTCTCGAGGATGATTTCTGGGACGGCTTTCGCGCCCTCGCCCACCGCCAGAAGCGTGCCTTCAACGATCTGGCGGCCGAGATCGACGTCACCCGCGAAGAAGGCACCGGGCTCGCGACGGCAATCCGGCTTTACGTCTACCGGGCGGCGCGGAATGGCGGGTCGGATTTTTGAGTTATTAGACGAAAGAGAAACTCCCCTGGTTTCTTTTTCGCCCAAATACTCCCGCCGGAGGCATCTGGCAACGGCCCCGGGCACCCCTCGCCTGCGGCGCGCACGGACCTTGCAAGGCCCTATGACAAGGATCGCAACGATGGCGAAGCCGCCGGAAAAGAAGAACACGTCGGGGCGCGGCCAGCGCGATTTGACTGTGAAGGTGAAAAGTGCGCGGGGGAGACGCCTGTCGTCGACCCTGTGGCTGCAGCGGCAGCTGAACGATCCCTATGTGAAGAAGGCCCAGGCGATGGGATATCGCGGGCGGGCGGCGTTCAAGATCCTGGAACTCGATGACAAGTACCGTTTTCTCGTGCCGGGTGCACGGGTGGTGGATCTGGGCTGTGCCCCCGGGGGCTGGTGCCAGGTGGCGGCGCGGCGGGTCAATGCGCTGGGCGACCGGCCCGGCAAGGCGCAGGGCCGGATCGTGGCGGTAGACCTGCAGGAGGTGGAGCCGATTGCCGGGTGCGACATCCATGTCCTGGATTTTCTCGAGGACGGGGCGGACGCCAAGGTCAAGGGCTGGCTCGACGGGCCGGCCGATGTGGTGATGTCGGACATGGCGGCGCCCAGTTCGGGGCACAAACAGACCGATCACCTGCGGATCATGATGCTGTGCGAGGCGGCGGCGCAGTTCGCCTTCGACGTGCTGGATCCGGGCGGCACCTTTGTGGCCAAGGTTCTGGCGGGCGGCGCCGAGGGTGAATTGCAGCAGTTGCTGAAGCAGAAGTTCACCAAGGTGGCGAATGTCAAACCCCCGGCATCCCGGTCCGACAGTTCCGAAAAATTCGTCGTGGCGCAGGGGTTCCGGGGAGATTGCCAGAGGCTTGCCTGACCGATGATCCGTGAGCCACGTCATCCTCGGGCCTGACCCGAGGATCTCTCGCTTTGGACGCGCAGACGCTTGCGGTCAGCTTGCGGCCCTTTCCTCCAGCGTCAGCCATTCCGCTTCGGCTGCAGCCAGCTTTGCCTGTCGCGCCACCAGCGCATCGGTCGCCTTCTTGAATTTCAGCGGTTCGCGGCTGAACAGGTCGCCATCCATCAGCAGCGTTTCCAGCTTGGCGATTTCCGCCTCCAGCCGTGCGATCTGTTCGGGCAATTCCGTCAGCCGGTGGGTTTCTGTGAACGACAGCTTTCGCGGCGTCCCGTCCTTTGCCACCGCGGCCAGACCGGCAACCGGCCGTTTTGGCGCCGCCGCAGCCCCGGCCAAACGCGCGCCGCGCTGGTTCTGGTAATCGCTCCATCCGCCGGCATAGGTGGTGGCGCGCCCGTCGCCCTCCATGGCGATGGTGGTGTCGGCGACACGGTCCAGGAAATCGCGGTCGTGGCTGACCAGCAGGACCGTGCCATCGTACTCCCCCAGCAGGTCCTGCAGCAGGTCCAGCGTCTCGACATCCAGATCGTTGGTGGGTTCGTCCAGCACCAGCACGTTGCTTTCGCGCGCCATGATCCGCGCCAGCAGCAACCGCGCCTTCTCGCCCCCCGACAACGATCGCACGGGCGCGCGCGCCTGATCCTCGGAAAACAGGAAATCCTTGAGGTATCCCACCACGTGGCGGGGCGCGCCGCGCACCATCACCTGATCCGCCTTCCCCGACACGCCGATGGCCGGATCGCCGGTCAGGTTTTCCCAAAGCGATTTTTCCGGCTCCAGCCTGGCCCGGTTCTGATCGAACACCGCCAGATCCAGGTTGGTGCCCATCTGCACCGTGCCGCTGTCGGGTTCCACCTCTCCGGTCAGCATCTTCAGCAGGGTCGTCTTGCCGACCCCGTTGGGCCCGACCAGCGCGATCCGGTCGCCGCGCTGAACCCGAAGATCGAAGGGCGACAGGATCAGCTTTCCATCGTAGCTCTTTGATATGCCGCGCGCTTCCATCACCCGTTTGCCGCTGGTGGGTCCGGCCTCCAGCGCCATGGCGGCAGTGCCCTGACGGCGGATCTGGTCGGATCTCTGCGCGCGCAGTTCGCCGAGCGCGCGCACCCGGCCCTGGTTGCGCTTGCGCCGGGCCGATATGCCCTCGACCGCCCAGCGCGCCTCTGCCTTGATCTTGCGGTCCAGCTTGTGGCGCTGCATGTCCTCTTCGTCCCAGGTCGCGTCGCGCCAGGTCTCGAACGCATCAAAGCCCTTTTCCTGTCGGCGCACCTGGCCCCGGTCGACCCACAAGGTGGCGCGGGTCAGCGCGTTGAGGAACGCGCGGTCGTGGCTGATCAGCACGAACGCGGTGCGGGTGGTGGACAACTCCGCCTCGAGCCATCCGATGGCCTGAATGTCCAGATGGTTCGTTGGTTCATCGAGCAACATCAGGCCCGGCGCCTCTGCCAGCAGCTTGGCAAGGGCCGCGCGGCGCCTCTCGCCCCCCGACGCCACGGAAACGGCACGATCGGGTTCGAATTTCAGCCCCTCGGCCACCATGGCGACGCGGTACTCTTCGGCCGGGTCCAGCGCGCTGGCAGCGTAGTCGCCGAGGGTTGCGAAGCCTTCCATGGTCGGGTCCTGCTCCATGTACCCCACGCCGGTGCCGGGGGTGACGACACGGGCGCCGCTATCGGGTTCGACCAGTCCCGCCATTACCTTCATCAGGGTCGATTTCCCGGACCCGTTTCGCCCCACCAGCGCGACGCGGTCGCCCGGCTGGATTACCAGATCGAGGCCGGAAAATACAGGATCGCCGCCGAATGTCAGGGCGATGTCGGAGAGTTGCAAAAGGGGTGCGCGTGCCATGCGCAGCAGCTAAGGCGCGGGCGCGCAAAGGTCAACGCCCCCGCCCTTGAACGCCCCCTCTTGTCCGTGTGCCCATCCGCAAATGCACGGAAATCAGGCCGCGACCGCGCGCAGCAGCCGGGCG
>JBGTLJ010000558.1:0-5308 GCA_041744175.1 Oceaniglobus sp.
GCGCGACAGGGGTGCCAAGCGCGCTGTCCTTTTGCCGGTGTCCGCGCCGTTCCATTGCGCGCTGATGGAGCCGGCGGCGCGCGAGATGGCCGGGGCGCTGGCGGACGTCGCGATTTCGGCGCCTTGCGTTCCGGTTGTCAGCAACGTGACGGCAATGCCGGTCAGCGAACCCGATGTCATCCGCGAGCTTCTGGTGCGCCAGATTACCGGCGTGGTGCGCTGGCGCGAAAGTGTCATGATGATGGCGGATGCGGGGGCCGTTGTGTTTTGGGAAATCGGGGCCGGCAAGGCATTGTCCGGGATGATCCGGCGGATCGTGCGCACGGCCGAGGTGGCAAGCATCGGGGCGCCCGAGGATGTCGCGGCGCGGCTCTGAGCGCGGCCGCAGGGCTACAGCAGGAAAGATGAGGTTCGCATGTTCGATCTGACTGGAAAATCGGCGCTGGTGACCGGCGCATCGGGGGGATTGGGAGGCGCGATCGCGCACGCGCTGCATGGTGCCGGCGCGACGGTCGCCCTGTCGGGGACACGCGAGGCTCCTTTGCGGACCTTGGCAGAGAGCTTGGGGGACCGGGCCCACGTGCTGCCCTGCGATCTTTCGGACCGCGCTGCCGTTGGCGCATTGCCCGACCGGGCGGCGGCGGCGATGGGCAGGGTCGACATTCTGGTCAACAACGCCGGGATCACCGCGGATGGTCTCATGATGCGGATGGGCGACGACCAGTGGGACCGGGTGATCGAGATCAATCTGACCGCAACGATGAAGCTGTCCAAGGGTGTGCTGCGCGCCATGATGAAGGCGCGTTGGGGGCGTATCGTCAACATATCGTCCATCGTCGGCGTGACCGGCAATACGGGGCAGGCGAATTATGCCGCCAGCAAGGCGGGGATGATCGGTTTCACGAAATCGCTGGCGCAGGAGGTGGCAAGCCGTGGCGTCACCGTGAACGCCATCGCGCCGGGCTTTGTCGCGACCGAGATGACGGCGGCGCTGAGCGAGGATCAGAAGGCATTGCTGCTGGCGAGAATTCCGGCCGGGCGGATGGGAACGGCAGACGAGGTCGCGGCGGCGACACTCTATCTGGTCAGCGCGGAAGCCGCCTATGTGACCGGCGCGACGCTTCACGTCAATGGTGGTATGGCCATGGTTTAGAAGCGGTTTTGTGGATCGGCCGGGCGCATCTGAAAGCGTTTGCCTTATGTGGGCGATATGGTATAGGCGGCGCACGAATTTTGCGAGGGCGCTTGGCGAAGCCGCGCAACGCTGCCATATGGTAGTGACAAGAGGCCGCATCGGCCACGGAAATGGCGGGGCGGTTCCCCGATGAACATAAGAGGAAGTGACATGAGCGACATCGCGGATCGCGTTAAGAAGATCGTCGTCGAGCATCTGGGCGTTGAAGAAGAGAAGGTCACCGACAGCGCGTCGTTCATTGACGATCTGGGTGCCGACAGTCTGGACACGGTCGAGCTTGTCATGGCCTTCGAGGAAGAGTTCGGGATCGAGATCCCCGACGACGCCGCCGAGACGATCCAGACCTTTGGCGATGCGGTGAAGTTCATCAAGGAAGCCGCCTGATCCCGACGGTCTGTCGGCGGGGCCCGGTCCGGGCCGAACCATTCAAAGCGGTGTTTCCTTGCAGGACGCGCCGCTTTTTTCTTTTCAGAGGTTGCGTGAAGATGCCGGGGGGCGGGTATCTCTGATGCCCGGACGCCCCTTTCGCCGGGGAATGCGGACGTGTATCACGGCGCCAGGGAACGGAAAGCGGGGAACGCGGTATGCGGCGAGTTGTGGTCACGGGATTGGGCATGGTCAGCCCGCTTGCCGACGGGGTCGATGCGACATGGTCCCGTCTGCTGGACGGTCAATCCGGCGCCGCGACGATCCGGGGCTTCGATGCGAGCCACCTTGCGACGAGCTATGCCTGCGAGGTTCCGCGTGGCGACGGGAGCGACGGAAGCTTCGATGCCGGGCGCTACATGGAGACGAAAGAGCAGCGCAAGGTCGACGATTTCATTCTATTGGGCATGGCGGCCGCCCAGCAGGCCGTCGAGGACGCGGGCTGGATGCCCGATGACGATGAGGGCCGTCTGCGCACCGGTGTGATGATCGGATCGGGCATCGGTGGCCTGCAATCGATCGCGGAGACAGCCGTATTGCTGAAGGAACGCGGGCCGCGCCGGGTATCGCCATTCTTCATTCCCGGGGCACTGATCAATCTGGTCAGCGGACAGGTCAGCATCCGTTACGGCTTCAAGGGACCGAACCATGCGGTCGTGACCGCCTGTTCCACGGGCGCACACGCAATCGGCGATGCGTCGAGGCTGATTCAGTGGGGCGACGCGGATGTGATGATCGCCGGCGGGACCGAAAGTTCGATCTGTGAAATCGGCATTGCCGGATTCAATGCCTGCAAGGCGTTGTCCACCAGACGTGCGGACAGTCCCGAAACCGCAAGCCGCCCCTATGACGCCGATCGCGACGGGTTCGTGATGGGTGCGGGCGCGGGGGTGGTCGTGCTGGAGGAGTACGAACATGCCATGGCGCGGGGCGCGCGGATCTATGCCGAGATCCTGGGCTATGGGCTGTCCGGCGATGCCTATCACATCACCGCGCCGTCCGAAAATGGCGAAGGCGGCTATCGCGCGATGGAGTCGGCCCTCAAACGTGCCGGACTGACGCCGGATGCAGTGGACTATATCAACGCCCACGGCACCAGCACGATGGCTGACACCATCGAGCTAGGCGCGGTCGAGCGGCTTTTGGGGGATGCGGCGTCGCGGGCGGTGATGTCGAGCACGAAGTCGAGCATCGGGCATCTTCTGGGCGCGGCGGGCGCGGTCGAGGCGATCTTCTGCATTCTTGCGATCCGCGACGGGGTCTGTCCGCCGACCATCAACCTCGACAACCCATCGGTGACCCCGAAGCTGAACCTTGCCGCGAACGTGAAGGTGGAGCGGGACGTCCGGGTCGCGATCTCGAACTCGTTCGGGTTCGGGGGCACCAATGCAAGCCTTGTGATCGGGCAGGTCGCGGTCTGATGTGGCGTCATGTGGCATCGAACTTCCTGACGATCTTCATTGTCGCGCTGGCCGGTGCGGGCGCGTTGGTGGCCTGGGGCAAATCGCAATACGCATCCGACGGACCGTTGCAGGAGGCGATCTGCCTCAAGGTCGAAACCGGATCGACCATGGGACGCGTGTCGCGCGATCTGGCCGATCAGGGTGCCGTCGCCTATCCACAAATCATGCGCATCGGGGCCGATTATTCCGACAAGTCGCAAGAGCTGAAAGCAGGCAGTTTCCTGGTGCCGGAGCGCGCCTCGATGGTGCAGATCGTCGATATCGTGACGCGCGGCGGTGCGTCCACCTGCGGTGTGGCGGTGGTTCTGAACATCGGCGTCACGGAGATCGAGATGCGGGTGCGCGAGCTGGACCCGGCGACGAACCGTTTCGTCAACAAGGCGGCGTTCGATCCGGCAGGCGATGCGTTGCCCGAGGAATACACCGCCGTGCGCGACAAGCCCGATGTCCGATTCAGCGTGGCAATGGCGGAAGGTGTGACCAGCTGGCAGGTGGTGGAAGGTCTGAAGGCGGCCGAATTCCTGACCGGTGAGGTGGCCGAGGTGCCCGCCGAGGGCACGCTTGCGCCCGACAGTTACGAGATAAGTCCGGGCGCGGACCGCGCCGAGCTGATCGCGCGGATGATTGCCGCGCAGGAGGAACGGCTGGGCGAGGCATGGCGTAACCGCGAAGAAAACCTGCCGGTCGAAACACCGGAGGAGGCACTGATCCTTGCGTCCCTGATCGAGAAGGAAACCGGTGTTCCCGAAGAGCGCGGCGAGGTCGCGGCCGTGTTCGTGAACCGGCTGCGCCAGGGGATGCGGTTGCAGACCGACCCGACCGTGATCTATGGCATCACCAACGGGCAGGGGATTCTTGGACGCGGTTTGCGGCGCAGCGAATTGGACCGCGATACGCCCTACAATACCTATCGCATCGACGGTCTGCCGCCGACGCCCATCGCCAATCCGGGACAGGCCAGCATCGAGGCGGCCGTCAATCCCGTGACGAGCGACTATCTGTTTTTCGTGGCCGATGGCAGCGGTGGCCACGCATTCGCGACAACGCTGGCCGAGCACAACGACAACGTCGCGCGGTGGCGCAAGATCGAGGCGGAACGCGCAAGCCAGTGAAACGTATGGAAATTAGGATTTCCTTAATGGTACCGTACGCTTAGCCGTCAAGCGATCTGGAATTTCCTTGACTTTCGACGTGATTTCGAATACATCTCTCAGGCAGCAGGAAGACATGATGAGAGCGACGAAGGCCCCGGGGGGCCGACGTCGCTTTTTTTTGTGCCGATCGGATGGGGTTCCTCTTTAGATGGGTGCCCACAGAATGGCGAACGCCGACAACATACGAGACAGAGAGATGGCGTCGCAGCTTTTGCTGCGGGAGGCCGAGGAACATTTGGCAAGCGCCTTGCGTGATTTCAACGCGATGCGCCTTTACTTTCAGGATCGCACCGACATTCCGGCCACGGAGATCGCACGGGTCACGCAGAACTTTGGCCGTGCCGCGCAGACCCTTTTCGATGAAAGGAAAAAAGTTGAGAAGCTCAAGCAACTCGAACTTGGCATCGTCCAGGGATATGCTACCGATTTCAACGCCATCCGGGGTGAGATCGGGGGCGTCCTTGATCGCCTCCGCATCCATGGCGGTTCAGTCGAGGTTCCTTGATGACCTGAGCGACGAGGCCGTTCGCGGGCTTCCGTATCTGTTCGAGTTCTGGGCCATGGAGCATCAGTTGCCCCCCGAGGGCGACTGGCGGACCTGGGTCATCATGGGCGGGCGGGGTGCGGGCAAGACCCGGGCCGGGGCGGAATGGGTGCGCAGCGAGGTCGAGGGGAACATGCCCCTCGATCCGGGGCGGTCCAGACGCGTGGCGCTGATCGGCGAGACCCAGGATCAGGTGCGCGAGGTGATGATCTTCGGGGATTCCGGGATCATGGCCTGTGCGTCACCGGATCGACGCCCGACATGGGAGGCGGGGCGCAAGCGACTTGTCTGGCCCAACGGCGCGGTGGCGCAGGTGTTTTCGGCGCATGAGCCGGAAGCCCTGCGCGGACCGCAGTTCGATGCCGCATGGGTCGACGAGCTTGCCAAGTGGAAAAAGGGCGACGACGCCTGGGACATGTTGCAGTTCGCCCTGCGGCTTGGTGAAAACCCGCGCCAGTGCGTGACGACGACACCGCGCAACGTGACGGTGCTGAAGTCGATCCTGGGCAACCCGACCACCGTCCTG
>JBGTLJ010000559.1:0-3519 GCA_041744175.1 Oceaniglobus sp.
GGCGGGCCGACCCCGGCGCGCGCCATCGCGCAAACTTGCCTTGCGATCGCCGAAGCCTTGCGCGACGACCCCGCCAAGGTCGGCATCTATCATTTCTCGGGCGCGCCGGATGCCAGCTGGGCCGATTTCGCGCGCGAGATCATGGGGCAGGCGGGGCTTTCCTGCACGATCACCGACATCCCCAGCGCGCAATATCCCACCCCGGCGCCGCGCCCCGCCAATTCGCGGATCGACTGCACCACCCTGCTGGACACCTTCGCCATCCCGCGCCCCGACTGGCGCGAAGGGCTGGCCGATGTCCTGAAAGACCTGAAAGGCGACATTCCATGACCACGGCGAGCGGACGCAAGGGCATCATCCTGGCCGGGGGGTCGGGCACGCGGCTTTATCCGATCACCATCGGTGTGTCCAAACAGCTGATGCCGGTCTATGACAAGCCGATGATCTATTACCCGCTGTCGGTGCTGATGCTGGCGGGCATCCGCGACATCGCGGTGATCACCACGCCCGGCGACCAGGACCAGTTCGCCCGGGTGCTGGGGGACGGCAGCCAGTGGGGCTGCGAGATCAGCTATGTGGTGCAGCCCGATCCGGGCGGCCTGGCCCAGGCCTATACCCTGTGCGAGGATTTCCTCGACGGTGCCGCGTCCTGCATGGTGCTGGGCGACAACATCTTTTTCGGCCACGGTCTGCCCGAACTGCTGGCCGAGGCGGATGCCAGACCGACCGGCGGCACGGTGTTCGGCTATCACGTGGCCGATCCCGAACGCTACGGCGTGGTGGCCATGGACGGGACGGGCCGCGTCACCCAGATCGTCGAGAAGCCGCAGGTGCCGCCGTCGAGCTATGCGGTGACCGGGCTCTACTTTCTCGACGGGCAGGCCAGCGAACGGGCGCACCGGGTCAAGCCCTCGGCGCGCGGCGAGGTCGAGATCACGACCCTGCTGGAGATGTACCTCGCCGAGGGATCGCTTGACGTGAAACGCATGGGGCGCGGGTTCGCCTGGCTTGACACCGGCACCCACGGCAGCCTGCTGGATGCCGGCAATTTCGTGCGCACCCTGCAGAAACGCCAGGGGATGCAGACCGGCTGCCCCGAGGAGATCGCCTATCAGCACGGCTGGATCGACCGCGAGACCCTGGTGGCGGCGGGGACGAAGCTGGCCAAGAACGACTATGGCAGATACCTGCTGTCGCTGGTGGACGAGGGCACCTGAGCGGGGCGTCGCGCCCGCCCGATGTTTCGCGCGCGAAACATTTGCGGGGCGGGGCGATGGGGTGAGCCCCGATCTGCGCCGGGCGTCCGGAATGCGTTTGTTTCGCGCGCGAAACATCCTGTCCGGCGGGTGTGTCGGCGGCCAACCGTTTGACTGCCCGGGAAATCCCCCTGCGGCGAGCGACCGTGCGGGGGTCTGGTGGGCAAATGCCGGCATCCGAACGGCGTCCGGCTCCCGTATGAAAGCTGCAGGAGGGCGCGCGCGGCCGGGCCGGGGGATGGCAAGCTCTCGCGCGCGGGAACGGGTTCGGCGGCGGGCCTGATGACGGGGTGGGCCCACATCCCGGGGATGGGGTTTCGGGTTCGCCTGAAGCCCGGACATGTCTGACAAACGGCGGTCTTTGCGCAACGGCAAGAACCGGTTTCGCGACCTTGTTCCCGCAACGAAATGAAAGCTGCGGACAATGTGCGATTTCATCAAAAGGTGATCTGTCCTCGCGGGAACAATTCCGGCGCACCTGTGGTTTTCCCGACGAGAGGCGAGTGGCTCCTCTCTCGATAGCGACACAAATCGCGACATCAGACATCGCCACCTAGGGAAGAGAACCAATGAAATTCACACATATGCTTGCCAGCGCCGCCATCGTCGTTTCGATGCCGGTCTTTGCCTTTGCCGCCGCGCACATGGACGTGGAGACACTGACCTGCGCCGACTTCATTGCCATGGATGAAGAGGGCAGGATGGAGGCCACCGAAGCCATGAGCATGGCCGCGATGGAAGCCGAAGGCACCGCAGCCGAAGAAATGTCCGACGAGGACAAGATGGCGATGAACGAGGAGAGTATCCAGAGGACGATCGCCACGTGCGGGGACAAGGACGAGATGAGGGCAATGGACGCCATGACGGCCGACGGCTGACCGCCGCTGCGACATGGCGCGACCCTGATCGCGTGACCATCCCCGGCGCCTGACCTCCGGTCATGGCGCCGGGCCGCTCCGGCCGCTCCGGCCCGGGTCTCAGGCCAAGCAGGTGAACAGGTTCTCAGGTCATGCAGGTGAACAGGTTCACCATGGCAGGGACCCGGACTTCTCCATCGCGTTCGAATTTCGAAAAAGCCTCGGCAACGGCATCCTCGATTGCCAGAGCATCTGCCGATGTCCCGCCGAAGGCTTTCATGATGCGCGCCGCCGGTCCGACGCGGCTTGACGTCGCGGCAGCACCGCGAACGCCATTCGGCGGAGTGAGAACGATGCTCACCGGCCGCGCCACGATGCTGGTCAGGCCCGCCCGCTTCATCATCCCGGCAACCCGGTCCGGATCCTGAGTTGCCGTTGGCCCCGGTTCGTCGGCATCGGATTCTGGCGGCATTCCCAATCGCTTCTGGCCCAATCGCTTCTCGGCAGCAATCTTCGGTATTTTGAACCAGGGATTATCGCGGACGCCGGCCCAGGATACAAAAGCCATCCGCGCGCCGTCATGCAGTGACTTGGCGATGTTTTCGAAAGCGGCGACAGTGTCCGAGAAGAAGCTCATTCCAAGGCGGGATACGAGAACATCGAAGGCATGTCCGCAAAGCCCGTCTGTCTGCGCATCCGCCAGATGGAACGAGATGTTTTCGAACCCCCCCGCAGCCGCGCGGCTTCTTGCGCGATCAAGCAACGGTCGCGAGATATCGACCCCGAGAACAGTGCCACCGGCTGCACGTGCTGCGGCATCCATTGTGCTTGCGCCGGTCCCGCATCCGATGTCGAGCACGCGATCGCCGATCGAAATGGCGGCGGCGTCGAGCACTGTCGCCAGCATGCCTGCCATGGCGGTATCGAGGGCGTCTTCGAATTCTATCCACCTGAGCCCCGCCGCCGAAGCCCAGTACTCCGCCTGCGCCTGATTTGCCCCTGTCATGTCCGCACCTTTGCCCGAGAGGCGGCAATTTTCACACTCTGTCGTTTCTCCAGAGCGAACGGCAGCGAAATCCACCGAACCGACGCCCGGCGGCAGCTTTCGGCCGGGTCGGGGTCGGGGTCGGGGTCGGGGGCGGATGCGGTGCTGCGTTTGCGGCGTCACCCCCACCGCGCGCTCGGCTAGGGGGGTGTTGAGGAATGGGTCGCTAGGGTCGGGGGGAAATTTGCCGCGAGGGTTCCCGCCATGTCCGACACCACGCCGATCCTGTCCCTGCCGCTGATCGCCCCGTCGCAGGCGCAAAAGCATGTCACCCACAACGAGGCGCTGCGGCTTCTCGACATCCTGACCCAGCTTGTGGTGGCGGACAGTGCGCGGGTCGTGCCGCCCGCCGCGCCCGCGG
>JBGTLJ010000560.1:0-13457 GCA_041744175.1 Oceaniglobus sp.
CGGAGCCTGCCCGGAACAGGCGAACAATCGTCTCCCGGCGGCCCCTCCGGGCGTTTCAGGCGCCGGATCAGACGTCAGCCGAAAGGCCAGGGAACGGCTGCCCCGAAACCGGCGCAGCCGAGGCGGCAGGTCAGACGGTCCTTGAGTCAACGGTCTCCGACAAATCCGCGGAGGTTACTGCTTGTCCAAACCGGTAGACGTTGGAATTGCTTTCTGCCCCAACGACGTTTACAAAAATCTGCCGCAATGATCTTGCCCCGCTCTCCACCGTCAGTCAGGCGGTCACCGCTTTGGCCCGGTACGCGAGGGCTAGATTTTGGCGCTGCCGCTTTGTCGTTCCCGGGTCTGGAGGGATGTGAGACAGTGCCACGCTGCGCGCCCGCCATCCCGTTGCGACCCGGGGCCGTCGACCGGTGTACAACGATCTTGCCTGCGATCCTGCGGGAGTATTGCAGAGACCATGCAGCGGGGGTGCGGTCATGCGCCGCCTCGGTCCCTTTGGCGAACGCGTTGACGCCTTTCGCCAATGTCAGTCGGACAAATGCGTTGCAATGGCTCACATCGGACCGACAGACCGCGGAAAACCACATCCGCATCGCGCATGAACTGCTTCAATCCCCTTCGGACCTTCGAAATTGTCCGCGATGCCTGAATTCGAAGGCGCAACGGGAAAACATGCGCCATGCGTCAGTCACGAAACAGTACCGGCCAGTGAATGCCGCGATTTGTCTGACCTCATCCTCACTCTTGCCAATAAAAGTACCGATGGTTTCGGGCTGCCCTTTCCGATGGAAAATTTCCCTGGCATGACAACCTACTCGGCTGCGGCTGTCCTGATGACGCCCCGCGATCCGTTCTCGTCGGTATTGGTATTGGCGTCGATGATTTCCAGGACGAGCGGGCGGATATTGTTGCGCCAGCTTCGCCCGGCGAAAATGCCGTAGTGTCCGGCACCGGGTTCCAGGTGCGCCGATTTCCGGCTATCCGGCAGGCCAGTCAGCAAAGGCAGGGCGGCCAGGCACTGGCCCGGAGCTGAAATATCGTCCTTTTCGCCCTCGACCACATGGACAGATACATCCGTGATCCGTCCGATGTCGATCTTGTGCCCGGCCACGGTGAAATCATTGCGGGCAATATCGCGGTTCTTGAAAACCCGCTCCACGGTCGAGAGATAGAATTCGGCGGTCATGTCCATCACGGCAAGGTATTCGTCATAGAACTTGTTGTGCTTGTCGTGATCGCCGGCCTCGCCCTGGGCCACACGCAAGATCTGATCAGTGAAGGCCTTGGCGTGCGTCTCGATGTTCATCGATACAAAGGACGACAGTTGCAGCAGCCCGGGATAGACCATGCGCCCGGCACCGGCGTAATTGAACCCCACACG
Source organism: Oceaniglobus sp. (assembly GCA_041744175.1). GTDB lineage: Bacteria > Pseudomonadota > Alphaproteobacteria > Rhodobacterales > Rhodobacteraceae > Oceaniglobus. Next base: position 1,385 of record JBGTLJ010000560.1, read on the forward strand.
CTGGATCACGAGTTCTTCCAGCTGACCCATGGTGACGCGCCGGCCGAAATCCGTAACCCCGGTGTCGGCGGCATCCGGATCGATCGGGCCGCCGATTAGCGTGAGACTGGACGGTTGCGATCCGGGCTCCTGTTCGGCCAGCAATGCGGTGGCGGCGAGCGCCAGCGGTGCGGGTTGGCAGACGGCGATGACGTGGATGTCAGGGCCGAGGTGGCGCATGAAGTCCGCCAGATAGAGGGTGTAATCCTCAACGTCGAACTTGCCTTCGCTTACCGGAATGTCGCGGGCGTTGTGCCAGTCGGTGATCCAGACATCGGCGTCGGGCAGCAGCGAATTGACCGTGCTGCGCAGCAGCGTCGCATAGTGGCCCGACATGGGAGCCACAAGAAGGATCCGACGCGCCAGGGCCGGTCGGCCGGAAACATCGAAACGGATCAGATCGCCGAAGGGACGCTTGAGGTCCGGGCGCACGCTGACGACCATGTCGCGCCCGTCCGGGCTGATGACGCTGCCGATACCCCAGTCCGGCTTGGCCACCATGCGCGCGAAACTGCGTTCGGTGACGTCGCCCCACGCGGCCATCAACTGGAACAGGGGGTTGGGGAACAGCCCGACCGCGGGGTAGGAGCCGATGGCGCGCGCCGACGCGCCGAGCCACTGGTTCGTATTGCGCATCGTTTCCATCAGGTCGTAGGTGGCCATGTAACGCATTTTATCCTCACTCGGGGAAATCCCGGTCCGAAACACACTTTCAACCGGCACGGCACAACCGTTAAGATGAAATGTGCGGTTCGCTATGCTGCTCTGCAGAAAACTAGGGTGGAACGGTTAACATGACAACAAATGAATCCGAAGGTGACCCGGCCAGCGAGGCGGCGTCTGTCCGGATGGAAGAAAATCTGGTCAAGGTCGAGGCGTTGTCGGCACGTCTGATCGCCGCCCTGTCGAACAAGCGGGAAATTCCCAAAAGCCTTCAGGGCCCGGGTCAGGATCTGTTCCAGCGGGCCGCTGCCGCCTATGTGGCCGAAATGATGACCAACCCGGCCCGGATCATGGAGCAACAGGTGGGTTTCTGGGCCAAGTCGATGAAACATTATATCGATGCCCAGCACACGCTCGCGCAGGGCAAGCTGTCACCGCCTGTGGATACCGGCCCAAGTGACCGGCGGTTTTCCAACCCGTTGTGGGACACGCATCCCTATTTCAACTATCTCAAACAGCAGTATCTTTTCAGTTCGGAGGCGATGAGGAACGCGGTTCAATCGCTCGAAGGGCTGGACAGCGCAGACCGCAAGCGTGTGGCCTATTTCACGCAACAGATCGTTGACATGTTCAGCCCGACCAATTTTCTCGGGACCAACCCTGAGGCCCTTGCCCGCGCGGTCGAGACCGAGGGCCAGTCGCTGGTGGATGGTCTTGAAAATCTGGTGCGGGACCTCGAGGCGGGGGAGGGCGAACTTCTGGTGAGCCTTGCCGACAAGAAGGCGTTCCAGGTCGGAGGGAATATCGCGACGACCAAGGGGTCCGTCGTATTCCGTAACCGGATGTTCGAGCTCATCCAGTATGCGCCGAAAACCGACAAGGTCCGCAAGACGCCCCTGGTGATCTTTCCGCCATGGATCAACAAGTTCTACATCCTCGATCTCAAGGAGAAGAACAGCCTGATCAACTGGATCGTCGAACAGGGCTATACATTGTTCGTGGTCAGCTGGGTCAATCCCGACAAGAGTTTCGCCGAGGTCGGATTGGGCACTTACATCGAAGACGGATACCTGACGGCCATCGAAGAGGCCAAATCGATCGCAGGGGTCGAAAAGGTGAACGTGGTAGGATATTGCATTGCTGGTACCACCCTTTCTCTTGCGCTGGCACTGATGGAAAAGCGGGGTGAAACGTCGGTGAATTCCGCCACCTTCTTCACGACCCTGACGGATTTCTCGGATCAGGGTGAAGTGGGCGTGTTCCTGAACGACGACTTCGTCGATGGGCTGGAGCGTGAGGTGATGTCGAAAGGTGTGCTTGAATCCTTCTACATGGCACGGACCTTTACGTATCTGCGCAGCAATGACCTGATCTATCAGCCGGCAATCCGCAGCTACATGATGGGAGAGGCGGCTCCGGCCTTCGATCTGTTGTACTGGAACGGCGACGGGACAAACCTTCCTGCGGCCATGGCCATGCAGTATCTGCGCGGTCTGTGCCAGGGCAACCGGTTCGCGGATGGCGGGTTTGAGGTGCTGGGGGAAACGCTGCACATTTCGCAGGTGTCGGTGCCGGTCTGTGCCATTGCATGCGAGACGGATCACATTGCCGCGTGGCGCAGCAGCTATGTGGGGATACACGCGATGGGCAGCCGCTCGAAGACATTTCTTCTGTCCGAATCCGGCCATATTGCCGGCATCGTCAATCCGCCAAGCAAGAAGAAGTACGGCCATTATTCAAACTCCGGCTGGCCGGCTGATCCTCAGGAATGGCTGGACGGTGCCGAGTACACGCAAGGGTCGTGGTGGCCAACGTGGGAGGCGTGGTTGCGCAAGAGATCAGGTACCCTTGTCAAGGCGCGCGTGCCCGGTGCTGCAGGGCGCAAGGTTCTGTGCGCGGCACCTGGCAGTTATGTGACGGAAAATCCGTCAACCTGAAAGGACGCTGGCGGCAGCGTGGCCTTTCCAGATGGCCTGCCATGCGCGGTCTTGCTGAAATCGCGTGATCGCGTGACGGACGGGCGGCAAAGAAGACGGACGGGCGGCAAAGGCAAAAGTCTGGAGCCAGGGCTGATCCCCAACGGCAAAAACTTTTGCTGCAGTGCAGAAATTACTTGAAATGCCGCAGTGCAGCATGCATATAGGGACTATCAAGAAACGCGGCGATGCCGCACAGGACGGAGAACCCCGATGGCCACGAAAGCACAAGACTACACCAAATCCATGCAGGACATGATGGGCGCGTTCCCGATGGACATGTCGGCATTCCAGGATGGCTTCAAGACCTATGCCGCCTTCGGCGAGAAGATGAGCAAGGTTGCCCTCGAAGCCGCCGAGAAATCGACCGAGATCTCGACCGCCTGGACCAAGGGTACGATCGCAAAGATGAGCGATGTCACCAAGACGAAATCCGAAGTCGCCGACTATCAGAAGTCGATGTCGGATTTTGCATCGGCCCAGGCCGAGATGACCAGCGAATCCATGGCCGCCTTTGCCGAGGTTGCCAAGAAGGTGCAGATGGAAACAGTCGAGATCATGCTCGCCGCAGGCAAGAACGCCAGCGAAGACATGACTGCGGCTGCCCGGAAAGCCGGCGAAGAGATGACTTCGGCCGCCAAGAAAGTTGGCTCCAAGTAGGGCTGCGATGACAGACCGTCGACATACCTCCCACGATGGTCGGGGCGAGCCTTGCGCTCGCCCTTTCTTTTGGTGCTGCACTGCCATATTCTGGTGCCGCACCGCCAAAAAGACCGTGCCATAGAGGGAGCCGATCTTGGCCCAGACATCATCCCCCCTGCTGATAAAACGCTATGCCAGCCGTCGGCTCTACAACACTGAAACCAGCGATTATGTAACGTTGGAGGATATAGCCCGGTTCATTCGCGCAGGTCGGGAAGTGAAGATAGTCGATCTTAAGTCCGGAGACGATCTGACCCGTCAGTATCTGCTGCAGATCATCGCAGAACATGAATCCAAGGGTGAATCCGTTCTGCCGCTGGACGTTCTGACCGATCTTGTCCGCAGCTATACGACCCAGGCACAGTCCGTGGTGCCGCAGTTTCTCGCGATGAGTTTCGACATGCTGAGACAGGGTCAGTCCAAGGCGATCAACAGTCTGACCAGTCCCATGACCGCAATGCCAGGCTACGAGACGATGCGGGCCCAGCAAAAGGCGTTCTTCAAGGCGATGACCGGCGGGATCATCGGATCCTCCGGCCCAGCGCCGGATGAAGAAGGCCACCCCCCGGCGACCACCGATGAGTTGCAGGACATCCGAACCCAGCTCGCAGAGATGCAGGCAAAGCTCAGCCGCATGGACAAGCAGTCCTAGCTCTCGACTGAACTGGCCGCGCCGTGCCACTCGCTGGCGCCGATTTCCCTGCCCTAAGCTGCTCAGGGCTTATCTTTGGCTCCGGCAGGTTCAGGCAACCTCGGCAAACACCTGCTTGAGAGCCTTTTCAAGCCGACCGAACATTTCATCCATCTGGGCGGGCGTCATCACAAAGGCTGGACACAGCACGATCGCCTGTCCCAGCGGCCGGCAGATGAGCCCGTGATCGGTGCAGGTGTTGGCGATGCGTTCGCTGACCGACAGGTTGCCGTCGAACGGGGTTTTGGCGGCCTTGTCCTTGACAGCCTCCAGCGCGCCCATCAGGCCCTTGCCGCGCGCCTCGCCGATGTTGTCCAGCTGTGCCAGGCGATCCATGCCGTCGCGGAACTGCGGCATCAGGGCGCGCGCCTGATCGAGCAACCCGTTCTCGATCAGATCGATTGCCTTCAGCGCAATGGCACAGCCGACCGGATGGCCGGAAGCGGTAAAGCCGTGGGGAAATTCCTCGATGACATCCACGGCCTCCTGCATCCGGTCCGAAAGATCCGGCCCGAGGATCACGGCACCCATGGGGAAATATCCCGCGGTCAGGGCCTTGGAAGAAATGATCGCATCGGGCATGAAATCATAGGTCTGGCTCCCCCACATCTCTCCGGTGCGCCCGAACCCGCAGATCACCTCGTCGGCCACCAGGGGAATGCCGTGTTTCTTCAGGATCGGTGCGACGGCCTGAAAATATCCCTCTGACGGGGGAATCACGCCACCCGCGCCCATCACGGGTTCGGCGACGAAGGCCGCAATGGTGTCGGCACCTTCACGCGCAATGGTGTCTTCCAGTTCGCGGGCCATGCGGGCGGTAAATTCGACCTCGGTCTCTCCATCGCGACCTTCGCGCCAGTAGTGCGGGCAGGTGAGGTGCAGAAAGCCGGGCAGGGGCAGGCCGAACACCTCGTTATAGGGTTTGCCGGTCATTGACGAGGCGACGATGGTAACGCCGTGATAGCCGTTCTTGCGCGTCAGGATCTTGGTGCGCTGCGGCTTGCCTTCGGCACGGCCGAGAAACCACAGCATCTTGACCATGGTATCGTTCGCCTCGGACCCCGAATTGGTATAGAACACCTTTCCGCGTTCGAACGGCGACACCTCGATCAGTTTCTCGGACAGCATCACCGTCTGATCCGACATCCGCCCGAAGAACGAATGGTAGCCCGGAAACCGGTCGTACTGCGCCTTGGCGGCGGCGGCCATTTCGGGGTGATCGAACCCGGCAACCATGTTCCAGAGGCCGGCATTCGCGTCAAGATACCGGTTGCCATGCACGTCCACCACCCAGGGGCCTTCGCCATGGGTCAGAACGACGGTGCCGCGCTTTGCGATGGTGGGAAGGTCGGTGAAGCCGTAAAAGGAATGGGCTTCGGCCCGGGCCTCCCAGCTGTTGGGGGCGTCGTCGCGCATCTTCGATACTCCTCTAGGTGTTGGCGCAACGCTATCCCTACGCCGCGCCGGGATCAATCAGCGGGCTTGTCGGAATCCCGGGAAATCTGCCGTTTCCGGGCCAGGATGCGCAATAATTTCGGGACAGGGCAAATTCTGTCCGGGAAAATCCTTCGGGATTGCATGGCCACGGGCGGCGGATTAGGTTCGCCAAGGCAAACGCGACTGGTGATCCATGCATATCGGAATACTGCAGACCGGGCTGGTGCCCGACGCCCTCAAGGAACGGATGGGCGATTATCCGGACATGTTTGTCCGCCTTCTGGACGGTCACGGGTTCACGTTTACGACCTGGGTCGTGTGCGAAGGTGAGATGCCGCCGGGCATCGACGCTGCCGACGGGTGGCTGATCACCGGATCGCGCCACGGGGCATATGAGGATCATGCCTGGATCCCGGTGCTGGAAGAATTCATTCGCGCGGTGGACGCGGCACGGGCGCCGATGGTGGGCATCTGTTTCGGCCACCAGATCATTGCCCAGGCCCTGGGCGGACGGGTCGAGAAATTTGCGAAAGGCTGGTCGGTCGGGCGCACCGCCTATGAGATCGACGGCGAGACGGTGCAGATGCACGCCTGGCACCAGGATCAGGTGACCGTTGCGCCGCCCACGTCACGCAACATCGGGCATAGCGATTTCTGCGCCCATGCCGCACTGGTCTATGGCGATCACATCCTGACGGTACAGGCCCATCCCGAACATTCGAAGGAATATCACCTGGGTCTGATCGAAACCCGGGGCAAGGGGGTGGTGCCGCAACACCTGCTGGACCGCGCACGCGGCGATCTGGACAAGCCGCTGGACAACGGAATCGTCGGCGAAAAGCTCGCGCGGTTTCTCAAGGCAGCCGCCCATGTCGAAGTCTGATGTCGACTGGATGGCCAAGACCTCGCCCGCCGCGCGGGCGTTTCTGGATGGGCGACGGCTTGACGAGGTAGAGTGCATCATTTCCGACACGCCCGGAATAGCCCGGGGCAAGGCGATGCCCGCAAGCAAATTCTCGCGCCAGACGCAGTTCTTTCTGCCCAACTCGATCTTCTATCAGACGATCACCGGCGATTGGGCCGAGGCGGCAGGCGCCGAAGGCTTTACCGAACCGGACATGGTCCTGACGCCGGACTACAGCACGGCGACCGCCGCGCCCTGGACTGCGGACTGGACAATGCAGGTGATCCACGACGCCGCGTTGCAGTCCGGCGAGCCGGTTCCGGTGGCGCCTCGCAACGTGCTCAAACGTATCGTGCAACTCTATCACGACCGGGGATGGAAACCCGTCATCGCGCCCGAGATGGAATTCTACCTTGTCGCGCGCAACATCGATCCCGGTCAGGCCATCGAGCCGATGATGGGGCGCACCGGGCGGCGTGCGGCCGCGCGGCAGGCGTATTCCATGAGCGCGGTCGACGAATACGGGCCGGTGATCGACGACATCTACGATTTCGCTGAAGCTCAGGGTTTCGAGATCGACGGCATCACCCAGGAGGGCGGCGCCGGACAGCTTGAAATCAACCTGCGGCACGGCTCGCCGATCAAGCTGGCCGATGAGGTCTTTTTCTTCAAGCGGCTGATCCGCGAGGCGGCATTGCGCCACGATTGTTTTGCAACGTTCATGGCCAAGCCGATCGAGGACGAGCCGGGGAGTGCGATGCACATTCACCATTCTGTCGAGGATCTGGAAACCGGGCAGAACATATTTTCCGATGCCGACGGCGACGAAACGGCGGCGTTTCGCCATTTCATCGGTGGAATGCAGCGTCATCTGCCGTCTGTGATCGCGATCCTCGCACCCTATGTGAACAGCTATCGCCGTTACGTGAAAGACCACGCGGCACCCATCAACCTCGAATGGGGCCGCGACAACCGCACGACGGGCATTCGCGTGCCGATTTCCGATCCCCAGGCCCGGCGGGTGGAAAACAGGTTGGCGGGAATGGACTGCAACCCCTATCTCGGCATCGCAGCCTCGCTTGCCTGCGGTTATCTCGGGCTTGTAGAGCAGATCGAGCCAACGTCGCAGTTCGCGGGCGACGCCTACGATGCGGATGAGGCGATCCCAAGAGGTCTGTTCGATGCGATCGACCTTTTCGAGGGCGCCGATCAGATCCATTCCCTGCTCGGGGCGGAATTCGCGCGGGTGTATTCCATCGTGAAACGGGCGGAATACGACGAATTCCTCCATGTCATATCGCCTTGGGAGCGGGAGCATCTTCTGCTGAACGTCTGACGCGGCACGCCTTGCACGCACCGGTCCTGCGCGCCATATCGGCGCAATGGATCTGCTCACCGCGAACGATACGCCAGGCGACTACCCCGCAAGCTGGTATGCCGACACCGCCGTGCCACTGGCGCCCTTTGCACCCCTGCGTGGGGATGTGCGGGCCGATGTCTGCGTCATCGGCGGCGGTTATACCGGGCTTTCCGCTGCCTTGCATCTGGCACAGGCAGGTCTGAAGGTCGTGCTGCTGGAGGCGCAGCGGGTAGGGTTCGGGGCGTCGGGGCGGAACGGTGGACAGGTCGGCAGCGGACAGCGCCAGGACCAGCACTGGCTGCAACGTCATGCCCCGGAAGATGCCCGCGCGCTCTGGGACATGGCCGAAGCGGGGAAAGCTCTCGTGCGGGACCTGATCTCCCGATTCTGCAAGGATGCCGGCTGGAAGCCGGGGATCGTTCAGGCCGAGCGCCGTTCAAGGAGCGTGGATCATGTCCATCGCTATGCAGAGACGCTGGCGCGCGATCTTGGCTATGACCGAATGGAACCGCTTGATCGTGTCGCTATCCGTAACATCGTGGGGTCTGATGTCTTTGCGGGGGGTGTCCTCGATCACGGCGCGGGGCATGTCCATCCGCTGCGCTTTGCGCTGGGGCTTGCGCGGGCGGCGGCCGATGCGGGAGTGAGCATCCATGAGACAACCACGGTCGCGTCGCTGGATGGCCAACGCGTGACCGCCGCTGGCGGGCATGTCATGGCGGATCATGTCGTTCTGGCATGTAACGGATATCTGGGCGGTCTGTCGTCCCGCGTCGGCGCGCGGGTCATGCCGATCAACAACTTCATGGTCGCCACCGAACCTCTGGGCGATAGGGCGTCGGAGATTCTTGCCCGGGATGTGGCGGTTGCGGACGACAGGTTCGTCGTGAACTACTGGCGCCTGTCGGAGGATCGCCGTCTGCTGTTCGGTGGCGGCGAAAGTTATGGCTACAGGTTTCCCGCAGATATCGCGGCCAAGGTGCGACGGCCCATGCAGTCGATCTATCCGCAACTCGCAGACGCGAAAATCACCCATGCCTGGGGCGGCACCCTGGCGATCACGATGAACCGGATGCCTTACTTTTCCCGCGACGCGAACCTCTATACCGCATCGGGGTATTCCGGTCATGGCGTTGCGATGGCCACCATAGCAGGCCGGATGATTGCCGACGCGGTGACAGGCGACGCATCCGGGTTCGATATGATGGCGCGCATCGGATCACGGCGTTTTCCGGGCGGTGCTGCGCTGCGCAGTCCCCTGCTCGCGCTGGCCATGGCCTGGTACGGCCTGCGCGACCGGCTTGGCGTCTGACGCGGCATCTTGCCTCCGACATGATCCGGACACGGCGGGATCACTGGACGAAGTGCCGTTTCGCCCCCTGTCGGACCGCCGACAGATGCGCGCGGGGCATCCGGTGTATCAGACTGTATCGAGGTAGAGTTCCACCTGTTCCTCTTCGCTCAGTTCCGCCAGATAGTGCATTTCCTGCCGTTTGGTCATGACGTAGTTGTCGATCAAAGCCTCGGGAAGGATGCGCCGGATCTGCGTATCCTTGGCGAATGCGTCGATGGCATCGGCCCATGTGGTGGGCATGCGCGGAAGATCGAGGGTGGCGGCATTGCCGGTGATCGGCGCTGGAGGATCCAGTCCGTCCTCGATCCCGTTCAGCGCGGCGCCGAGGATTGCCGCAATCATCAGATAGGGATTCACGTCGCCGCCCGCCACACGGTGTTCGATCCGCCGGGCCTTGTGACTGCCGCCGGGCACCCGGATCGCCGCGGTCCGGTTCTCGTACCCCCAGGCGATTGCGGTCGGGGCATGGGCGCCGGGAACGAACCGGTCATAGCTGTTGCCATGGGGCGCGAACAGAAGGGTCGAACCGGGCATCGCCGCCATGCAGCCCGCTATGGCGTGATGCAGCATCTGTGTGCCCTTGTCGCCGCCGTCGTCGAACACGTTGTTGCCGTCGGCGTCCACCACCGAGAAATGCACGTGCATCCCGTTTCCCGAATGTTCGGCATAGGGTTTGGCCATGAACGACGCGGCAAACCCGTGCTTGCGCGCAAGGCCACGCAACAGCAGCTTGAACAGGTAGGCATCGTCGGCAGCCTTGAGCGGATCAGCGACATGGGTGAGGTTGACCTCGAACTGGCCTTTCCCGGCCTCCGAGATCATCGTCTCTGCCGGAATGTCCATCACGTCGCAGGCATCGTAGAGTTCGGTGAAGAAACTGTCCCAGACATCGAGAGCGCGCAGGCTCAGGATCTCTGCACCCTGGCGCCGCTTGCCAGACCGCGGCGAGGCAGGCACGCGCAGATCCTTGCCTGAATCGTCGATCAGATAGAATTCAAGCTCAGTGGCAACAACGGGCGTCAGCCCCTTGTCAGAAAACCGTTTCTGCACATTAGCCAGGGCGTGTCGCGGATCGCCGGCAAAGGGGCGACCGTCCTCGTGGAACATCCAGAGCGGCAGCAATGCCGTCGGTGCGTCAAGCCATGGCATGCGCACGAGGCCGCGTTCCGTCGGAAACAGTACACCGTCGGGATCCCCGGACTGATGCACCAGAGGGCTGTTGTCGATATCTTCGCCCCAGATGTCGAGGAACATCACCGAATAGGGAAACCGCGTGCCTTCCTCGAACACCTTGTCCACCAGCCGGGTCGGCATCCGCTTGCCGCGCGCCTGACCGTTCAGATCCGACGCGGCGACGCGGATCGTGCGGATTTCTGGATGTTCGGAAAGTATCATCTGATCACCTGAGGGCGGACGCGCAGTTTCGGGCGTCCGTGGCGTGGCAGATGCCGGTTCAGGCGGCCGTTGACAAGGCTGAAAACGGCGATGACGCACAGTGTCAGGGCGATGAAATAGCCCGCGAGGATCGGATAGGGCACGAAGGGATTGAAGGTCTTGTCGGCGAAATAGTTGGCATAGTACAGCGCGTCGCCTTTCTGTTGCCAGGCCGGGAACCCAGAAAAATAGACCAGCGTGGTGGCGTGGAACAGAAAGATCGCCTCGTTCGTATAGGCGGGCCAGGCAAGGCGCAGCATGGTCGGAAAGGTGATCCGGCGAAACCTGTTCCAGCCCGTGAAGCCATAGGCATCGGCCGCGTCCATGTCGCCGCGGGGGATCGCGCGGAGAGCGCCGAAGAAAATCTCGGCGCTGTAGGCTGCGGTGTTGAGGAACAGCACGATCAGCGCGCCCGCCCATGCCCGGGTCAGCCATCCGGTGCCAAGCGTGATCTGGGCAAAGCCGAGATTGAGATCGAGCCCGAGCCGGGGCAGCAGCACGAAAGCCTCGTAGGCCAGAAAGAACTGGATGAACAGGGGCGAGCCGCGGAACACGAAGACGAACCAGTCGGCGGGCTTGCGGATCACCGGATTCAGGGCAGAGCGCGCCATGGCGACCGCGACGGCGAGGAAGAAGCCGAGGCAGAGGGCGACGAGGCCGAAATAGACATTCCAGATCAGTCCGGAGCCGATCAGCGTGACCTGTTCGCAAAGGGTGAAGTCGCTGCGCGGAAGCAGCCGTTCACCGATGCCGACAGAGCGCAGGGCATAGGCCTGGATCGTGTCCAGACAACTCATGCGAGACCCGTATGAGATGCGTGGGAGGGCAGGGCGCGCGGGCCGGGGCAGGACACTGCCGGGGCTGTTTGGATCATGCCGCCCGCCTCTGGGCGTCGCCCGCCACGGTGGCTTGGCCGCGCGACAGGCGCAGGTTCAGACGGGTCAGCACGATTTCCGACAGACGGGTCAGGCCAAGGTAAAACCCCAGCAGCGCAAGGAAGTAGTAGAGTCGCCAGTCGGGGTGGGGATATTCGAACACCTGGGTCTTGGCACCACCCAGTTCGCGCGCCCAATAGACGATATCCTCGACCCCGAGAAGGAACAGAAGCGGCGTCGCCTTGACGAGGATCATCCATAGGTTGGCGAGCCCCGGCAGCGCGTAGATCCACATCTGCGGCACCGTGATGCGCCAGAACACCTGACGCGCCGACAGCCCGTAGGCTTCGGCCGTCTCTGTCTGGCCGCGCGGCACGGTCTGCATCGCACCGTAAAGAACATTGGCGGCGAACGCGCCGAAGACGATGGCGAAAGTCAGCACCGCCAGCGCGAAGCCGTAGGTTTCGTGAACCCATTGCGGCGACGAGGACAACGGCATCTTGGCGGCCGCGCAGACCACGAAATCGCTGCCCTGGCGCACCGGCATGTCCCAATCGGGGCATTTCACCTTGAGCCGCAGCCATTCGATCCCCTGATCGAGTGCGATCACGAAGAACAAAAAGAACGCGATGTCGGGC
>JBGTLJ010000561.1:0-2055 GCA_041744175.1 Oceaniglobus sp.
CCCCAGGGCGATCAGCGCATCCGCCGCATCGGGAAACGCGGTCCGGGCAAGATCGGAATGCAGCGCGCCGTTCAGCGCGCGACCCGTCACCGACGCGCAGACCAAAAGGATCAGCGCCGAGAGCATCAGCCCGCCCAGCACCGCCATCGCCCGGGACAGAACCGCGAAGACGCCGTGAACCGCACGCCCCGGTCCCGGGCGCCGGGCCTGATCAGTTTGCGTCGTCATACTCTTTCATCAGCCCGCGCGCCGTGTCGATGAGCGCCTGACCGTCGATGCCGCGCCCCTCCATGTCGGCCAGCCAGGCGGCATAGACCGGCTGTGCGGCCTCGGCCCAGACGGCGGATTGCGCCGCATCCAGGGTCGCGATCTCGTTTCCCGCATCGACGGCGATCTGGCGGGCCGGGGCGTCGGTATCCTGCATCACGCCGCCCGCAAAGACGGAAAAGTCGAGCCCCGACTGCGTGTCGATCACCGCCTTGAGGTCATCGGGCAGGCCGTCGTAGACGCCCTTGTTCATCGCCAGCACGAATGTGACCGTATAGAGCATGGGGCCGGTGAATTCGGTGTGGTAATCGACCAGCTCGGAAATCTTCAGCGCGCCGGTCACCTCCCACGGGATGGTGGTGGCGTCGATGACGCCCTTTGAAAGCGCCTCTGGGATCGCGGGGACCGGCATGCCCACGGGGGTCGCGCCGAGGGTTTCCAGCAGGTCGTTGACCTGGCGCGACGCGCCGCGGATCTTCATGCCGTTCATGTCGCCGGGGGTGAGGATGGGATCGGATGAGTGGATCACGCCGGGGCCGTGCACCCAGGTGCCGAGGATGTGGACATCGTTGAATTCGTCCTGCATGTCGGATTCGAACATCTTCCAATAGGCATGGGAAGCCGCACGGGCATCGCTGACAAAGAACGGCAATTCAAAGACTTCGGTGCTGGGAAAGCGGCCGGGTGTATAGCCGACCACGGTCCAGACCACATCGGCGACACCGTCGATGGCCTGATCGAGAAGCCCCGGTGGGGTGCCGCCCAGTTGCATCGACGGGAAGCGGTCCACCTTGATCCGTCCGTCAGATGCCTGTTCGACGTTGTCGGCCCAGACATCGAGGATCAGCTTGGGGACATTCGCCTGTGCAGGCAGGAACTGGTGCAGTTTCAGCGTCACCTCCTGCGCGAAGCTGCCGGTCGCAGCAAATGTCGCGAGCGCGGCACCGCCGATGATGCCGAGAAAGCCGCGTCTTTGGGTCATGTCGATCCTCCCGATTGTCCGGTCCGCCGGTCTGCGGCGGTTCCCGAAAGCCTGACCATGGTGATGCACAACGACCCCGCTCTTGTCACCCCCATTTCGATGCGCGGGGCGCGATGCGGGGTCGTTTTTCGACCGCGGGTCTCACTACATCTGGTAGGTGCCTTTTGCCAGCCACCCCTATCTTGACGATGTTCCTGTAACGTTCTATATTTCTGTCAACTTGTCATCAAACGGGGGTTCGCATGATGCAGACCGACCACATCACCAGCAACGACTATCACCACCTCCCCGCCAGCCCCAGGCAGATCGCGTTCGCCCAGTCGATCGCGCGCAGCACCGGGCGTCCAGTCCCCGAGGCGGTGCGCGACGACCGGCGCGCGCTGTCCGACTGGATCGAGCGCAACAGGACATCCACGTCAGCGGCCGGCGGGCGGTTCGAGGCCTATCCGACATCCAGGCAGGTGGCGTTCGCCGAGCGGATCGCGCGCACGAAACGGCGCGACGTGCCGCGCGAATGTTTCCGCGACCGCACGCTGATGTCGCGCTGGATCGACAGCAACGTCTAGCGGCGGCATGCCCGTATCCGACGTATGACTTGCGTACACGGAGTGTATGACTGGCGTATGCACAAATTCGCCCCCGGCGGCATGGCGTGCTCTGCCCTTGCGCTTGCGCGTGGTTCGTTGCCTCATGGGCGCGACACGAGTCGGGGGGTGCGGCATGGCGGTTCTGAGGTCGGCGATCTCGGCGCGCTCGGACAGCTTTGCCGCCAATGTCGCCGCCCATCTTGCCGCGATTGACCCCGT
>JBGTLJ010000562.1:0-5734 GCA_041744175.1 Oceaniglobus sp.
GCGCCGGGATTGTACAGCCACCCGGTCCGCGCCACGCCGGAGGCAGCGCAGGGTGGGGTCTCACCCCATGCCCTGCCGCACCACCCCTGTCAGTTCATCGACCAGCCGTGGCTGACCACAAGGCTCTGGCCGGTCAATGCGTTGCTGGGAAACGCGGCAAAGGTCCAGGCGACCTCTGCCACATCCTCGATGGTGGTGAATTCGGTGTCGACGGTCTGGCGCAGCATCACGTCGCTCACCACCTCCGCCTCGGAAATGCCCAGGGATTTCGCCTGCTCCGGGATCTGCTTTTCCACCAGCGGGGTCTTCACGAATCCGGGGCAGATCACGTTGGCGCGAATGCCGGTCCTGCCGCCTTCCTTGGCGATCACCCGGGCCAGACCCAGCAAGCCGTGCTTTGCCGTGACATAGGCCGATTTCAGCGGCGATGCCTCCTTGGAATGCACCGACCCCATGAGAATGATCGCCCCGCCGCCCTGCTTTTCCATGTGGATCATGCAGGCCTTCGATGTCAGGAACGCGCCGTCCAGATGGATCGCCAGCATCTTCTTCCAGTCCTCGAACGGGAAATCGGTCATCTTGTGGACGATCTGGATGCCCGCGTTGGACACCAGCACATCGATCCGCCCCCATCTGTCGATCACCGCCTCAACGCCGTCGTTCACCATGCTCTCGCTGGTGACGTCCATTTCCACGGCCATCGCCTCGCCCGGGCCCTGCGCGTTCAGTGCCTTTGCCGTCGCCTCGGCGTCGGCCATGCGCAGATCGGCGATGGCAACCTTTGCGCCGTCGGCCACGAACCGCTTCGCGATGCCCTCGCCGATGCCGCTGGCGGCCCCGGTGACGATACAGACCTTGTCCCTGATGTTCATGCTGTTTGCCTTTCAGTCCAGTGTGTGTTGCGGGTCGGAGCGTTGCCCGGGAACTTTCGTTCCCACTGTGTGTTCCAGAGCGTCGAATGGAAAGGGACCTGCCCGATTACGCAGTCCCCCGCGCAAACTCCGCCACCCGAACACCGCGTCGCACCGCGCCCCTGCGACACAAACAGGACATCGCCATGAAAGACGCCACAAAAGCCCCGCATCCCGGTATGGGGGCCATCGCCCACGAGGGCGGCGTCGCCTTCCGGGTCTGGGCACCCCATGCGACCGCACTCCACGTGACCGGCGATTTCAACGGCTGGTCCGAAACCGCCGCGCCGATGACGAAAGAGGATGACGGCTACTGGTCCGCCGACATCGGGGATGCGGCACCGGGCCATGAATACCGCTATCTGATCGACGGCCCCTCCGGCACGATTTCCCGGATCGATCCCTACGCCCGCGCCGTCACCAATTCGGTCGGCAACGCCATCGTCACCGCCGATTTCCGGGATGACGGCGGCGATGGCTTCGTCATGCCCGCCTGGAACGACCTGGTGATCTACGAGCTACACATCGGCACCTTCCACCGCCCAGATGGCGGCGACGTGCCGGGCACCTTCGCCGATGCGACCGAACGCTTCGACCACCTGCGCCGTCTCGGTATCAACGCGATCCAGATCATGCCGACGATGGAATTCGCCGGCGACATAAGCTGGGGTTACAACCCGGCACATATCTTCGCCGTCGAAAGCGGCTATGGCGGCCCCGATGCGCTGCGCGATTTCGTCAGGGCGGCGCATGCCGCGGGCTTCGCGGTGATCCTCGATGTCGTCTACAACCACTTCGGGCCCAGCGATCTCGACCTCTGGCAGTTCGATGGCTGGTCGGAAAACGATACCGGCGGGATCTATTTCTACGGCGACCACCGCGCGGCGACGCCATGGGGCGAAACCCGGCCCGACTATGGCCGTCCCGAGGTGCGCCAGTTCATCCGCGACAACGCGCTCTACTGGCTGAACGATTTCGGCATCGACGGACTGCGCTTTGACATGACCCTCTACATCCGCACCATTTCGGGCGACGAAGGCAATGACGGCGACGCGCTGCCGGACGGCTGGTCGCTGATGCAATGGCTGAACGCCGAGATCGCCGAACGTTTCCCGGGCCGCATCACGATCGCCGAGGATCTGCGCAATCTGGCCGCGATCACCGCATCCGGCGACGATGGCGGTGCCGGGTTCGGCGCGCAGTGGGACGCCGAATTCGTCCATCCCGTGCGCGAGACCCTGATCGCCGACAATGACGACGACCGCCACATGGGCACCGTCGCCCACGCCCTGAACCATCACTACAACGGCGATCCGTTCCAGCGGGTGATCTATACCGAAAGCCACGACGAGGTGGCCAACGGCAAGGCCCGCGTCCCGAACGAGATCGGCGGCGACGACCAGACCCACTGGGCGGCACAGAAACGCTCGACCCTCGGGGCGGCGCTGATCTTCACCGCGCCGGGCATTCCGATGCTGTTCCAGGGTCAGGAATTCCTGATCGGCGGCTGGTTCGACGACACGGTCCCGATCGACTGGGACCAGAGCGAGGATTTCGGCGGGATATCCCGGCTTTACCGCGATCTGATCGCCCTGCGCCTCGATGAGTCCGGCCTGCGCGGGCGCCATGTGGATGTCTTTCATGTCGAAGAGGACCGCAAGATCGTCGCCTTCCGCCGCTGGCAGGACGATGCCGATCCCGGCGTCATCGTGGTGATGAACTTTCGCGCCCAGCCGGTCGATGACCTCAAGATCGGGCTGCCCGTCGGCGGCGGCTGGGCGCTGCGCCTCAATTCCGACTGGCCGGGCTACAGCCGGGATTTCGGTGGACAAAAAAGCGGCGACCTGTCTGCAGAAGAGGGCGATTGCGACGGCAAACCGTTCCATGCCAGCCTCGCAATCGGCCCCTACTCTGCTCTGGTCTATACGCTGCACCCGGAGGGCCAGGCCGACATTCCGACAGGCTGACCTGAGATGTTCCTGCCCGGGGGTCGACCCCGGGCAACGCACTTCGGACCAACAGTCAGCCTCGGGCAGAACGAATGGGATCTTTTGCCGTCCTCGGAGGGCGGACACCCTCTGATCTCAAGGACCACCGTCGCCCGGTTCCCTAGACCGCGAACCGCAGCGGCCGGATGGTGCGGAACATCCCTGTCGCGGCCAGCTTCTCCAGCACTGCGGCGGGCGGCTGTTCGTCCAGATACAGCAGCGCGATCGCCTCCTTGCCGCGATCCGACCGCCCGAGGGTGAAGTTGGCAATGTTCACCCCGTTGTCGCCCATGGTGTGGCCAAGTGCGCCGATGATCCCCGGCACGTCCTCGTTGGTGGTATAGAGCATGTGCGCGCCGATCTCGGCGTCGATGGTGATGCCCTTGATCTGGATGAACCGGGGCTTGCCATCGGAAAACACTGTGCCCGCGAGCGAACGTTCGCGCGATCCGGTGACCACGGTCAGCTTGATGTAGCCGTCGAACGATCCGGTCTTGCCCTGGGTCGTCGTCGTCACGTCCACGCCGCGTTCCCGCGCGATCACCGGGGCGCTCACCATGTTCACCTCGGGGTTCGTTGCCTGCATGATCCCCGCCAGCACCGCCGCATTCAGCGCGGCGCAGTTCATCTCCGCCACGCGCCCGTTGTAGAGGATATTCACCGCCTTGATCGGCTCGTCCGTCATCTGCCCCACGAATGCGCCCAGATGCCCGGCCAGTTTCACCCACGGCCCCATCACCCTGGCCTCTTCCGCCGTCACCGATGGCATGTTCAGCGCGTTGGACACCGCGCCGGTCAACAGGTAGTCCGACATCTGCTCGGCCACCTGCAACGCCACGTTTTCCTGCGCTTCCGTGGTGGCGGCGCCCAGATGCGGCGTGCAGACCACATTCAGCAGGTTGAACAGCGGGCTGGCCGTCGCCGGCTCCTCGGCGAACACGTCGAACGCTGCTCCGGCCACCCGCCCGTCCGTCAAAGCCTCGGCCAGCGCCGCCTCGTCCACCAGCCCGCCGCGCGCGCAGTTGACGATCCGCACGTTCTTTTTCAGCTTGGCGATATTCTCCCGGCTCAGGATGTTGCGGGTCTTGTCGGTCAGCGGCACGTGCAGCGTGATGAAATCCGACTGCGCCAGCAACGCGTCCAGCTCGACCTTGCGCACCCCGATCTCGACCGCCCGTTCTTCGCTCAGGAAAGGATCGTAGGCGATCACCTTCATCCGCAGCCCCAGTGCGCGGTCGATGACGATGCTGCCGATGTTGCCGGCCCCGATCACGCCCAGCGTCTTTGCGGTCAGCTCCACCCCCATGAACCGGGATTTCTCCCATTTGCCGGCATGGGTGCTGGCATTGGCCTCCGGGATCTGCCGGGCCACAGCCATCATCAGGCTGATCGCGTGTTCGGCGGTGGTGATGGAATTGCCGAAGGGTGTGTTCATCACGATCACGCCCTGCCGGGACGCCGCGGGAATGTCGACGTTGTCGACGCCGATCCCCGCCCGCCCGATCACCTTCAGGTTCGGCGCGGCCTCCAGAACTTTGGCCGTCACCTTGGTGTCCGACCGGATCGCCAGGCCGTCATAGCCGCCGATGACGGACAACAGCCTGTCCTTGTCCTTGCCGATCGCGGGATCGAAGATCACGTCGATGCCGCGGTCGCGAAAGATCTGCACGGCGGTTTCGGACAGCTTGTCGCTGACCAGCACTCTGGGGGCCATCTGGCGCTCCTTGTGGAAGACGATTTGTATGTACGCGGGTCATACACTTTGTGTACGCAAAGAATACGCTCAGGCAGCGGCGCTCTGCGCCTCGGCCTCGGTACGATAGGCCCATTCGACCCAGGGCATCAGGGCCGCGATGTCGGACGTCTCGACCGTTGCGCCGCACCAGATCCGCAGCCCCGGGGGCGCATCACGGTATCCGCCGATGTCCAGCGCCACACCTTCCGCTTCCAGCCGCCGTGCGACGGCCTTGGCAAAGCCCGCGGGATCGGCAATGCCGGGATCGGCGAATGTCAGGCAGACGCTGGTGTTGCTGCGGTTGGCGGGATTTTCCGCAAGAAAATCAATCCAGCCGCGGGTTTCGACGAAATCCGCCACCGCCTTCGCATTGGCATCGGCCCGCGCCATCAGACCCTTCAGGCCACCCACCGACCGCGCCCAGTCCAGCGCCTGCAGGTAATCCTCGACGCACAGCATCGACGGCGTGTTGATCGTCTCGCCGCGGAATATCCCCTCGATCAGCCTGCCGCCCTTGGTCAGCCGGAAGATCTTTGGCAGCGGCCATGTCGGGGTATAGGTTTCAAGGCGGTGGACGGCGCGCGGGCTCAGGATCAGCATTCCGTGCGCCGCCTCACCGCCCAGAACCTTCTGCCAGGAAAACGTCGTCGCATCCAGCTTGTCCCACGGCAGATCCTGCGCGAACGCGGCGGAGGTCGCATCGCACAGCGTCAGCCCCGCGCGGTCCGCCGGAATCATGT
This sequence comes from Oceaniglobus sp., assembly GCA_041744175.1. Lineage (GTDB taxonomy): Bacteria > Pseudomonadota > Alphaproteobacteria > Rhodobacterales > Rhodobacteraceae > Oceaniglobus. The sequence goes on from JBGTLJ010000562.1 coordinate 5,375, forward strand.
CGCCATCGGCCATGCGCACACCGGACGTCGTGCCGTTCCAGGTGAAACAGACGTCGTGATCCCAGTTCAGCGCGGCCATGTCCACAATCGCGCCATAGGCGGCCTCATGCACCGTGGCCTCGATGCGCAACTGTTTTACCACATCAGTGACCCAGCCCGCACCGAAGGATTCCCACGCCACCATCTCGGCGGGCCGTTCGCCCAGCATGGTCCACATCGCCATCTCATAGGCGCCGGTGTCGCTGGCAGGCACGATCGCGATGCGGTAGTCGGCAGGCACGCCCAGAATCTCGCGGGTGCCCTCGATGGCCGCTTTCAGCTTGGCCTTGCCAACGCCTGCGCGGTGGCTGCGGCCCAAGG
>JBGTLJ010000563.1:0-5461 GCA_041744175.1 Oceaniglobus sp.
GCGCCATGCCACGTTCGGGGCTGACGACGCCGATGTTCTCGCCCTCGGCGCCGATCAGGCGGATATCGCCGCCGCGGATGCGGTCGTTGACGCGGGGGCCGGTGTCCCGCACGGGCGGGGCGTTGTGGGGTCTGCGAGCGATGGTGGTGTTCCTTGTCCAGTTGCCTAAAAGCGGAAACTAGCCGTCGCGCCCGTCCGCGACAAGCAGGCTTTGGCAGACAGGGCGTATTTTGCCGATTTTCTGTTGTGTGCGCTGTTCGCACGGAACACAACGCGGGGCCAGCGGGTTTGTCGGTCGGATAAACACCGCCAATTTTCAAGGAGAACCCGAATGTCCGTTCGTTTGAGCACAGTTGCAGGCCTCGTCGCCATCGCGCTGACCGTTGCCGCCTGCGATGAGGAAGACAGCACCGAGACCGAGACCGAGGACAACGCGGCCGTTACCCAGCCCGCCGACACCGAAGCGACCGACACCACGGCGCTCGCCCCCGGCGACGCCACGGGCGGTGAGGCAGACGCAACCGAAGAGGTGGATTCGGTAGAGATCGAGACCGACAATGCGGTCACGTCCCCCGAAACGACAACCCAGACCGTGGAAGTGACACCCGTGTCCCCCGCCACCGATGAAGCCGAAGAAGACGTGGCGGCGACTCAGCCGAGGGCGGATGATGCGTCCGGCACCGCCGCAGAGACCGAGGAAACCACCAGCGACACGGGCGCTGCGTCCCAAGACGCCACAGATGTGGCGACCGAAGCGGCCACAGAGGGTGAATCGCCTGCCGTCGCCGCCCGCGACGAGACCATCGAGGCGGCCGAAGAGGAAGGCGTCGTCGGCGCATTGGCGGACCAGCCCCGTCTGGCAGAGGCCCTCACCCCCGAGGGTTACGATTATGACGTAGTCAAAACCGCGATCGACGGTTCCGAGATCCCGGATTTCCAGAAGGAAACGCTGCTGACGGGCCTTGAATCGGCCCAAGAGGAGCCTGAGGTGCTGACGGTCATGCTGGAACAGGTTCGTACCGCCCTCGGCATGGAATGAATGCCGACGCGCCGCCGTATGTCATTGCGGCGGCGCATGTCATAATTCCCGGCGGACCGGACCGTTACTCGCCGGGAAAAACTGATTTTTAACCAATACGAGAGGTCGGCATCTCCCGAGGAGCTGGTCCTTGTTTAACAGGCTGGCGGCTCAGCCGACGAACGCCTTTTCCACCACATATTCCGCAGGCGCACTGTTGGCGCCCTCGCGCAGCCCGAACCCCTCGAGGATATCCTTGAGGTCGCCGTTCAGCCCAAGCGATCCGCAGACCATGGCGCGGTCGGTCTGGGGCGATATAGGCATCGCACCCAGGTCGTCGAAAATCGCGCCGCTGCGCAGCCGGTCCGTCACCCGCCCCATCGTCGCGCTCTGCTCGCGGGTGGTTGTGGGATAATACCGCAGGCGTTCGATGCCGCCCTCGGTCAGCTCGCGCAGCACCTCGTCGGCCCTGACCTGCTCCACCAGTTGCCGCCCATACTCAAGCTCGGCCACATCCCGGCAGGTGTGGGTCAGGATCACCTCGCGGTAATCCTCATAGGTCTGCGGCTCTCGGATCAGCGATGCGAACGGCGCGATCCCGGTCCCGGTGGCAAAGAACCACAGCCGCTTGCCGGGCAGCAGTGCATCGTGCACCAGGGTGCCCACGGGCTTGGGGCGCAGGATCACCTCGTCGCCGGGCCGGATGTGCTGCAACCGGCTGGTCAGCGGACCGTCCTGGACCTTGATGGAATAGAACTCCAGCTCGTCGTCCCAGGCCGGGCTGGCGATCGAATAGGCCCGCAGCAAGGGTTTCTGCCTGCCGGTCTTCGCGTCCGCATCGCCCATCAGCCCGATCATCACGAATTCGCCCGACCGGAACCGCAGCGATGCAGGCCGCGTCACCCGGAACGAAAACAGCCGGTCGGTCCAGTGCGTCACCGATGTGACCGTCTGGGCGTCGGGCAGGGCAGGTCGGGCTTTGGTCTCGGTCACGTTCACATGCTCGTTCATCGTCATCAAACGGGCGCCTTGGCCCGCCTCCTTCGTTAGCATTCAAATGATAGGGGGAAAAGGCTGGCCCGCGGCGGCCTAGCCGCGCAGGCGCGCCTGATAGTTATGGGCCGCCCAATCGGCGCGGGCAAGCCACTGGTCCTCTGGCTGGCGGGTGGCCAGATCGCGCGAGATCTCGACATCGTCGAACCCCGCCCGCCGCGCCATGGCATATTGATCGGCGATCACATGGCCGCGCGCCCGCAGCCGCCCCGCAAATCCCATCGCCCGCAGGCGCCGCGCGATGGTGAACCCGCGCCCATCGGAAAAGCCGGGAAAATCGACGCGGATCAGCGCAATGTCAGCCAGATCCCCGCGCAGATCACCCGGATCGGCGTCGGGCGCCAGATCGACGATCCTTCCGTTCACCTCCGCGTCACGCTTCCCGGCGGAAAACCCGGCATCCGTTACGATCACACTGTCCATCCCGTCACTTTCCATGGCTGGTTCCGCCATCCCGCCGACAGCGCCGCTCATGCCCGCACCGCCCGGCCATTTTCGAAATGGATGCCGCATTCCACCCGGTCCGCGCCGCGCCAGCGCCCGGCACGTGCGTCCTCATGGGCGGCTACACGGCTTGTGCAGGGCGCGCATCCCAGTGACGCATACCCCAGCGCCACCAACGGATGACGCGGCAGGCGGTTGTTGACCATATAGTCCTGCACATCGTCCCGTCCCCAATGGGCCAGCGGGTTCACCTTGATGTGCGCGCCGTCCGCCTCGAAGAATGCCAGATCGGCGCGCGCGCCGCCCTGATAGCGCTTGCGGCCGGTGATCCAGCTATCGAACGGTGCCAATGCACGGGACAGCGGCTCGCTCTTGCGCAGGGTGCAGCAGGCATCCACATCGCTCTGGTGCAAGAGCCCGTCGGTGTCGCGCACAAACACCGCCTCGCGGTCCGGCCGCGTCACCCGCACGTCCGTCAGCCGCAGCCGCGCTGCAACCTCCACCTGATACTCCAGCGTTTCGGCAAACAGCATTTCGGTGTCGAGGAAGATCACCGGCACGCTGCGGTCGATCACGCTCAGCATGTGCAGAAGCGCGACGGATTCCGCTCCGAAGGACGACACCATGGCGATGCTGCCCACCTGCGGATCGCGCAGTGCGGTTTCCAGCACCGACGTGGCCGAATGATGGGCATGGCGCGCGTTCAGACCGGCCACCCGGTCGGCGACCGGGGCGGCGGAAAATTCAAGCGGCACGGGCGCGCTCCTCTGGATAAAGGGCTGTCTTGAACGGTGACATGCCAAGGCGGCGGTAGGTCTGGATGAACGTCTCGTCGGGCGCGGCGCGCTGCTTGAGATAGGCCAGCACCAGACGTTCCACCGCCGGTACGATCTGGTCGGCGGAAAAGCCCGGGCCGGTGCGGGTGCCGATCACCGTGGTTTCGGTGCCGTCGCCACCAAGGGTGATCTGGTAATTCTCCACCCCCGCGCGGTCCAGCCCCAGGATCCCGATATGGCCCACATGGTGATGGCCGCAGGCATTGATGCAGCCGGAGATCTTGATCTTGAGCGGCCCCACCTCGTGCTCCAGCTTCAGCGCGTCGAACCGCTCGGCGATCTCCTGCGCCACCGGGATGCTGCGCGCCGTGGCAAGTGCGCAGTAATCCATCCCCGGGCAGGCGATGATGTCGGAAATCAGCCCGATGTTCGCGGTGCCAAGATCGGCAGCCCGCAGTGCTTCGTGGACCGCCGGCAGGTCGGCGCGGCGTACATGGGGCAGGATCACGTTCTGTTCATGGGAGATGCGCAGTTCGTTGTGCCCGTAGAGTTCAGCCAGATCCGCCATCGCGCGCATCTGTTCGGCACTGGCATCGCCCGGCGTGGCGCCATGCTTTTTCAGCGAGATTGACACGATGGCATAATCGGGGTGCTTGTGATCGGTCAGGTTGGTGTCTGCCCAGGACCGGAACGCCGGATCCTGCGGCATCGCCACATCCGTGCCACCGGCGACAAGGGCGGGAGGCGCGAACTGCGCCTCGATCCCGCGCAACAACTCCTGATCGACGCCGGTGAACCGCGGCCGGGTCTCGGCGAACCGCTCGTCCACCAGCGCGCGGATGGTGTCGATCCCGTTCTCGTGCAGGGTGATCTTCAGACGCGCCTTGTACTTGTTGTCGCGTCGCCCCAGCAGGTTGTAGACCGACACGATCGCCTCGCAGTATGGCAGCAGATCGGCGCGCGGCAGGAAATCGCACAGCACCTGGCCCACCATCGGCGTGCGCCCGAGACCGCCCCCGACAATCATCCTGTACCCTGTCTCTTCGCCCTTTGCGACGATCTGGATGCCGATGTCATGGGCGCGGATCACCGCGCGGTCGGCTTCGGCCCCCGTCACCGCGATCTTGAACTTGCGGGGCAGGAACTGAAACTCCGGGTGGTCCGTGGACCACTGGCGCAGCAATTCGGCGACCGGGCGCGGATCGGCGATCTCGTCCGCCGCGGCGCCGGCGAAATGATCCGCAGTCACGTTGCGGATCGTGTTGCCGCTTGTCTGGATCGCATGCATTCCGACCTCGGCCAGCGCGTCGAGCATATCGGGCACATCCTTCAGGGCGGGCCAGTTGTACTGGATGTTCTGGCGCGTGGTGAAATGCCCGGAGCCCTTGTCCCACCGCTCTGCGATCATCGCCAGCGCCCGCATCTGGCCACTGCTCAGAGTGCCATAGGGGATCGCCACCCGCAGCATGTATGCGTGGAGTTGCAGGTACAGACCGTTCATCAGGCGCAGGGGCTTGAATTCGTCCTCGGTGAGACTGCCGTCGATGCGGCGTTCCACCTGTGCGCGAAACTGGCGATTTCGTTCGGCCACGAAGGCGCTGTCGAACTCATTATAGTGGTACATCAGGCGCGCTCCTGCTTGCCATGGTGGTAATTGCCGGGGCCGCGGGTGCGAAACGCCTCGCGGAAATGCACCGGCTCGGGGCCAAGCGCGCCGGACTTTGCATCTGCCAGATAGGGGCCGACGGCCACGTCGGGCTGGCCCATCGCTTCCAGCAGGCGGATCTGGCCGTGCGCCTCGTCCTCGATCAGCTCTGCCTCGGCGATGTCGCGGCTCCAGCGGTCGTCCTCGGTCAGCCAGATCGCATCGCCCTCAAGCAGGGCATTGGCGGTGATCACCTTGGGGGTAAACTGTCGGCTCATAGCGCGGCCTCCTGCCTGATCGTTTCATTTGTGGGTTCGAAATTTCGTGACTTCGGAAATTGATTCTTGAGGGTGGCCCCCGCCGCGTAAGAGGGGTTCGGGGGTCGGCCGTCGGCAGGGCCGGGAACGAACGCTTCGTTCAATGCGAAATCGTTCTCGGCAAGCACCGCCATCGCCGCCCGTGGCGCCAGCCCGAACAGCATCACCGCAGGCCCGCCAAGCCCGGCGTCGCCCAGCGTCGGCTCCA
>JBGTLJ010000564.1:0-5398 GCA_041744175.1 Oceaniglobus sp.
AGATTGCCCGCCAGCGCGCGCAAGGGCTCTGTCGCATCCTCGCTTCCCGGCCCCACCAGCGCAAGGGTCGACAGCGCCCGCGCATCGCCGAGCCCGGCCGCCGAGGTCCTCCTGAGGGTGGCATCGTTCACGAACAACGGCTCGATCAGCGCCGGGGCGCCGTCGCGCCAGATTTCGCGCCGGTCGAAAAACGCCGCCCGGCTCAGCACCTCGCCCATGGCGATCCGCCCCAGCACCACGGTTTCGACCATGAGCACGCAGGCATCGCCGGCCAGATCGATCCGGGTGCGCCGCTCCAGAGCGCAGTCCTGAAACAGGATCGTCTCCTGCGGAAGCCAGTCCAGCCGCGCACCGTTGCCGACCGCCATCGCAATGTCGATGCGCGCGGTCCCGTGCGACGCCGCATAGGCACGTTCGGCCGTCTGGGTCGTGGCGGTTGCCCGCACCCCGGCCCCCACCGACAGGGAATAGCCGAACCTGTCGCCCCCCGTCACACCGCCGGCGGTGTTGAGGAAGACCACTTCGGGATCGCCGCCATGCATCCGTGGCAGCATCGCCTTGGCGGACCCGCTCTGGTGCAGATCGCGCAGACCGCGCCTGTCGATCACAACCCGGGCGCTGCCCCGCGCACGCTGCATCTCTGGCCGCCCGATCTGATCGAACATCGCATCCTCCGGTCGCCTGAAGGCTAGCCAGCGAGGCGCCGTGGGTTCAAGAGATCAAGGCATGATGAAGGCGGCAGGACACCCCATCGCCTAAAATTTGTGCGGGGGGCCGACCGGCCCCGGGGATTTGAGATCTGGCAACCGAAGGGGCGAGCCGGTAAGCCACTGTCATGGACAGCCTCACGATGATCCGGCCCGACGACTGGCACCTGCACCTGCGCGACGGCGCAATGATGCGCGCCGTGCTGCCGGAAACCGCGCGGCATTTCGGCCGCGCGCTGATCATGCCAAATCTGGTGCCGCCGGTGGTGACCGGGGCGGATGCCGCCGACTACCGCGACCGCATCCTGTCGGCAAAGCCGCGGGACTCCGGCTTCCGGCCACTGATGACCCTTTATCTGACGGAAGAAACAGAGGTCCGGGATCTGCGCGCCGCCGCAGAGATCGGACTGATCACCGCCGTGAAACTCTATCCGGCGGGGGCGACGACCAATTCGGCCAGCGGCGTCGCGGATTTCAGCCGGGTGCGTCGAGTGCTTGCCAACATGGCGCAGATCGGCCTGCCGCTGTGCGTTCATGGCGAGGTGAGCGATCCGGACGTGGACATTTTCGACCGCGAGGCCGTGTTCATCGAGCGCGTGCTGGATCCGATCCGACGCGACATCCCGGGCCTGCGCGTGGTAATGGAGCATGTGACGACCCGCGATGCGGTGGACTATGTCCGCGACGGCGGCGACGATCTGGCCGCAACAATCACGACCCATCACCTGATCCTGAACCGCAACCACATCCTGGCCGGGGGCATCAGGCCCCATTATTACTGCCTGCCCGTCGCCAAGCGCGAGGAACACCGCATGGCCCTGCGCGCGGCGGCAGTGTCGGGCGATCCGTCGTTCTTTCTTGGCACGGATTCCGCGCCGCATGCCGACACGGCAAAGCTGTCGGCCTGCGGGTGTGCCGGATGTTTCAGCGCCACCAACACCCTCTCCGTTTTGGCCGAGGTGTTCGAACAGGAAGCCGCGCTGGACCGGCTGGAGGGATTCGCGTCGCGCCACGGGGCTGCGTTCTACCGGGTGGCGCACAATGGGGACACCGTGACATTGACGCGCGGCGCGCCGGTGGACTATCCGCAACAGATCGTCACCGGGGACGGGCCGGTCACCGTGTTCGATCCGATGATGCCCCTGCACTGGCGGGTGCAGCCATAGGCGCCGGACGCCTTCGGCGCGAGAGCATTTGGACGAAAGTGAAACGGGGTTTGCAATGATACCGAGCGGGTTTGCGCCCAGGGACGAGATGGCGCGCCTGACCGCGCGCATGCTGCTGGAAATCGGCGCGGTGCATTTCAATGCCGCAGAGCCGTTCAAGCTGGCGTCGGGGCTGCCGTCGCCGACCTATATCGATTGCCGCAAATTGATTTCATATCCCCGGATCCGCGCGGTGCTGATGGATTTTCTCACCGACACGGTGATGCGCGAAGCCGGGTTCGAAGCATTCGACAACGTGGCCGGAGGAGAGACCGCAGGCATCCCGTTCGCGGCCTGGATGGCCGAGCGGCTGGCGTTGCCGATGACCTATGTGAGAAAAAAGCCCAAGGGCTATGGCCGCAACGCCCGGATCGAGGGCGAGATGGGCGAGGGGCAGCGGGTTTTGCTGGTCGAGGATCTGACGACGGATGGCGGCAGCAAGCTGTCCTTCGTGGATGCGATCCGACAGACCGGGGCAAGCTGCGGGCATACGGCGGTGATCTTCTATTACGGGATATTTCCGGGCACGCTGGAGCGGCTTGCCGATCATGGCGTGACGCTGCACCACCTTTGCACCTGGTGGGATGTCCTGGCGGAGGCGCGCGCGCAGGACGCCTTTGACGGGGATACCCTGTTCGAGGTCGAATCCTTTCTGCGCGCACCGCGTGCCTGGCAGGATGCACGGGCGGGCGGGACCGAGGACAGCTGAGAATCCTGACCACAGGGGTAGTCGACCAGATGTTGACGCGGCGCACCCCCTAGGCGCAAGATCATGCGAAGAGTTGTTCGCAAACGATTCACAGAAACATACAATTTGCGCCGCGCCGCACGCAGCCTCTATGACGGCCGGAACGGCATCCTACATAAGAAACGGGGCAGGCATGAACGAGATCGCAACGATCCGCAGCAAGGGCATGGACGACGGGGAAACCGGAGCCGACCTCCTCCCCCACAATATCGAGGCCGAACAGCAGCTTCTGGGCGCGATCCTCACCAACAACGACATCTTCGACCGGGTCGCCGGTATCATCAGCGACGCGCATTTCTACGATCCAGTCCATGCCCGCATTTACGAGATCGCGGCCGCCCGCATCGCCAAGAACGCACTGGCCAGCCCGGTGACGCTGAAGGCGTTCATGGAGGATGACGCCGGGCTCAAGGAACTTGGCGGGGCGGGCTATCTGATGCGGCTGGCAGGGGCTGCGATTTCCAGCTTCGCGGCCCGCGACTATGCGCAGATGATCTACGATCTCGCGATCCGGCGCGAACTGATCGGCCTCGGCCGCGACATCAGCGCCAGGGCTGCCAAGGTGGACGTGGCAAGCGAGCCGAAGGAACAGATCGTCGAGGCCGAACAGAGGCTCTACAAGCTGGGCGAGGCGGGACAAAGCAGCCAGGGATTCCAGAGCTTTCTCAAGGCGGTGACCGACGCCGTGAATGTGGCCAACGCGGCGTACCAGCGCGAGGGCGGGCTTTCGGGCGTGTCCACCGGCCTTGTGGACATGGACAAGAAGCTGGGCGGGTTGCACAAATCGGATCTGCTGATCCTGGCGGGGCGCCCGTCCATGGGCAAGACATCCCTTGCCACCAACATCGCGTTCAACATCGCAAGATCCTACAAGCGCGGCCGTCTTGCCGATGGCAGCGACGGGGCGGTGGACGGCGGCGTCGTCGGGTTCTTCAGTCTGGAGATGAGCGCCGAACAGCTTGCCGCGCGGATCCTCAGCGAGGCAAGCGAGGTGCCCAGCGAACAGATCCGCCGCGGCGACATGAACGAGGCCGAGTTCCGGCGTTTCGTCGAGGCGGCCAAATCGCTCGAGGCCTGTCCGCTGTTCATCGACGACACCCCCGCCCTGCCGATCGCGCAGCTGGCCGCACGGGCGCGGCGCCTGAAGCGGACCCATGGGCTGGATGTGCTGATCGTCGATTACCTGCAACTGGTGCGCGGCACCGGGCGCAGCGAGAACCGGGTGAACGAGATTTCGGAGATCACCATGGGACTGAAGGCGATCGCCAAGGAACTTGATATCCCGGTGATCGCCCTGTCGCAGCTTTCGCGTCAGGTCGAAAATCGCGAGGACAAGCGCCCTCAGCTTTCCGACCTGCGCGAATCGGGGTCGATCGAACAGGATGCCGATGTGGTGATGTTCGTGTTCCGCGAGGAATATTACAAGGAACGCGAAAAACCCGGCGATCATGAACTGGAAAAGGTCGCCGCCTGGCAGGACGAGATGGAGCGTCTGCACGGCCGCGCCGAGGTGATCATCGGCAAGCAGCGGCACGGACCCATCGGCAGCATCGATCTGTCGTTCGAGGGCAAGTTCACCCGGTTCGGCAATCTCGCCCGGCCCTGGCAGCAGGATGGCGGCTCCAGGTTCTAGTGCCAGTCTCACAGACCGGCGCGGCGCCGGGCCGCGCAACTGTGACTGGACAGGGCGGGTGGGACTTGCGACGCTGGATTGATGCGTCGCCTTCTGGTTCTCCTCATGCTGATCCTTGCCCTGCCCGCTGGTGCGCAGCAGGTCGAGGTGGATGTGGAACTGGTTCTGATGGTCGATGTGTCCCGCTCGATGAGCCCCTTCGAGCTTGAGATACAGCGGCGCGGCTATGCCGAGGCACTGGTCAGCGATCCGGTGATGACAGCCGTGCGAGCCGGGCTCCTGGGACGTGTCGCACTGGCCTATGTGGAATGGGCCGGCGCGGGCAGCCAGCGCGTCGTGGTCGACTGGTCGCTGATCGAAACGGAGCAGGACGCGCGCCGTTTTGTCGAAACCCTGTCGCAGAGCTTTCCGGTCGGCTTGCAGCGCACCTCGATCGCCGATGCGCTGGCGATGGGCGCGCGGATGCTGGAGCAGAACGATTTCGTCGGATTGCGCCGGGTGATCGACATGTCGGGCGACGGGCCAAACAACCACGGCGCGCGGGTGCTTGCGGCCCGCGATGCGGTGCTGGCCAAGGGAATCGTCATCAACGGACTGCCGCTGATGACCCGCGACGGTGTCGATACGCCTTGGTACCTTGAGGATCTGGACGTCTATTACCTCAACTGCGTGATCGGCGGGCCGGGCGCGTTCGCCATTCCAGTAGCCCGGTGGGAATCGTTTGCCGAGGCGGTGCGCCGCAAGCTGGTGCTGGAACTGGTCGGGGTGCCCGACCTGCCGGCGACGCGGGTACAGGCGACGGGAACCGGCTATGACTGTGAGATCGGCGAAAAGATGTGGGAGCGCAACCGCCGGTACTGGGAATTGCCATGAGTCGGCGCGAACGGTGAATGCCCTTGCCACCCCCTGGGGCATTGGTCACAAAGCCGCCATGGCAACAGGTACACTCCAGGTCGATCTCGACGCATTGCTGGGCAACTGGCGCGCGCTCGATGAAAAATCCGCGCGTCACGTCGAAACCGCCGCGGTGGTCAAGGCAGACGGATACGGTCTTGGCGCCGTACGGGTGGCACGGGCGCTGCAGCGCGTCGGCGTGAACCGGTTC
>JBGTLJ010000565.1:0-1881 GCA_041744175.1 Oceaniglobus sp.
GCCCTCGGGCGCTGCGGGCAGCGACAGGATCTGCAACGCGTGCGTCGACGCATCGGTCAGCCGCCCGCTGTCCTCCCAGTAGAAATGCGCGTGGTCGTCCATCCGGGTGTCGAAATACGATTTCGTCCCGTCCACCGTGACCTCCTGCATCAGCCCGGCGTCGCAGAACGCCCGCAGGGTGTTGTAGACCGTCGCCAGCGACACCGACTCGCCCGCGTCGCCCGCAAGTTCGAACAGGCTTTCGGCGGTGACATGGCGGTTCTGCCCGTCGCCCACCAGCAGCGCCGCCAGACACAGCCGCTGGCGCGTCGGGCGCAGTTCGGCGCCGGCCAGCCACCTGGTGCCCCTTGTGATCGCTTGGGTGTTCATCTGCACCGCTCTTTCGCTGGCCTCGGGATCGCTCATTCTCTGATCCCTATATAATAGCCCCGCCGCCCGCGTTTCAATTGCAAAACCGTCGCTTCGGTGGCTGGACAGCCCCCGAACCCCGGTGTTAAGCCCTGCCCCCGGCACGAACCGTCATCAAGGAGGCCAGAATGGCCGACTATCCCACCACGTTCGACAAGGATGCGCTGCTGGCCTGCGCGCGGGGCGAACTGTTCGGCCCCGGCAACGCGCAACTGCCGCTGCCGCCGATGCTGATGATGGACCGGATCACCGGCATTTCTGCCGACGGCGGCAGCCACGGCAAGGGCCACGTGACCGCGGAATTCGACATCGCGCCGGATCTGTGGTTCTTCGACTGTCACTTTCCCGGCAACCCGATCATGCCCGGCTGCCTCGGGCTCGACGGGCTGTGGCAACTTACCGGCTTCAATCTGGGCTGGCGTGGCTGGCAGGGTCAGGGCATGGCCCTGGGGGTGGGCGAGGTCAAGCTGACCGGCATGGTGAAGCCCGACCGCAGGATGCTGACCTATCACGTCGATTTCACCCGGGTCATCGACCGGCGCCTGAAGATGGGCGTCGCCGACGGGCGGGTTGTCGCGGATGGCGAAGAGATCTATGCCGTGAAGGACCTGAAGGTGGGTCTGGCCGCCGCCGCCTGACACCACCGCCCCGCAACAAGGAACCGCCCATGCGCCGCGTCGTCGTCACAGGCATCGGGATCGTCTCGTCCATCGGCAACACCGCTGATGAAGTGCTTGACGCGCTCAGGGCGGGCCGATCCGGCATCGTCGCCAGCGCAGAGATGGCCGAACACGGGTTCCGTTCGCGCATCGCCGGCACGCTGAAGATCGACCCCGCGGACCATATCGACAAGCGGACCCTGCGGTTCATGGGCCCCGGCGCCGCCTATGCTCATATCGCCATGCAACAGGCGATCGCCGATGCCGGGCTGGACGAGAACGACATCGTCAACCCGATGACCGGGCTGATCGCCGGATCGGGCGGGCCGTCCACATCGGCAATGCTGACCGCGCACCAGAGCGTGCTGTCCAGCGGCGCGACGAAACGCATCGGCCCCTTCGCGGTCCCGAAATGCATGTCCTCGACGATCAGCGCGAACCTGTCCACCGCCCATCGGATCAAGGGCATCAACTATTCCATCACCTCGGCCTGTTCCACCTCGCTGCACTGCATCGGATCGGCCAGCGAACAGATCATGATGGGCAAGCAGGATGTGATGTTCGCGGGCGGCGGCGAAGAACTGGACTGGACGCTTTCATGCCTGTTCGATGCCATGGGCGCGATGTCGTCCAGATACAACGACACCCCCGAAACCGCATCCCGGGCCTTCGACGCAACCCGCGACGGATTCGTCATATCAGGCGGCGGCGGCATCGTGGTGCTTGAGGACCGCGACCGCGCCCTGGCCCGGGGTGCCCGGATCTATGCAGAGGTGACGGGGTTCGCCGCCACCTCGGACGGCGCCGACATGGT
>JBGTLJ010000566.1:0-8351 GCA_041744175.1 Oceaniglobus sp.
TCGGCTGCTTTCGTGTCGATGAATCCGCCGGATTGGCGCGCCCAGAAGCGGGAATAAAGCCCGCCGGTTGCAAGGAGTTCCGCATGGCTGCCGATTTCGGCGATACGCCCGTCGTCAAGCACCACGATCCGGTCCATCGCCGCGATGGTCGACAGGCGGTGGGCAATGGCGATCACGGTCTTGCCCTCCATCATGCCGTAGAGGGTGGACTGGATGGCCGCCTCTACCTCGCTGTCAAGCGCGCTGGTGGCTTCGTCCAGCACGAGGATCGGAGCGTCCTTCAGGATCACCCGGGCCAGTGCGACGCGCTGGCGCTGGCCGCCCGACAGCTTGACACCGCGTTCCCCCACCTGCGCGTCATAGCCCCTGCGGCCTTCGGAATCCTCAAGATCCAGAATGAAATCATGGGCCTCGGCCTGCCGGGTGGCGTTCAGCATGTCCGTCTCCCGTGCGGCGGGGTTTCCGTACAGGATGTTGTCGCGCACCGAGCGGTGAAGCAGCGAACTGTCCTGCTGAACCATGCCGATGGCGGAACGCAGGCTGTCCTGCCGGACGGTGGCGATGTCCTGCCCGTCGATCAGGATCTGTCCGCCGTCCGGGTCGTAGAACCGCAGCAGCAGCTTCACCAGCGTGGACTTGCCTGCCCCGGACCGCCCGACGATGCCGATCTTTTCACCCGGTTCTATGGTCAGGTCCATGGCGTCCAGCCCGCCCGCACCGCGCCCGTAATGGTGGGTCAGTCCGCGCAGTTCGATCCGCCCCTCTGTCAGGTGCAGCGCCGCGGCATCGGCGCGGTCGGTCAGCGTCACGGGTTGAGCGATGGTCAAAAGCCCTTCGGCCATGACCCCGAGGTTGCGGAACAGCGACGTCAGCGCCCACATGATCCAGCCGGTCATCGCATTCAGCCGCAGCGACAATGCCGTCGCCGCCGCGACGACGCCCACCGTAGCGGTGCCGCCGACCCAGAGATACATCGCCCAGCCGACGACGGCGACGATCAGCAGCCCGTTCAGCACCACCAGAGCCACATCCATCCCGGTGAAGATCCGCATTTCGGTATGAAACGTGGTGCGGGCATGTTCGATGGCATCGCGGGCATAGGCGATCTCGGCGTCGTCCTGGGCGAACAGCTTGACGGAATGGATGTTGGTATAGCTGTCGACGACACGCCCGGTCACGACGCTGCGCGCGTCCGACGCGGCCTGCGACGCCGGGCCGACCCGCAGGATCGTCCAGCGCATCAGCGCGCCGTAGAGGACAAGCCAGAACAGCAGCGGGATCACCAGACGCGGGTCCGACCCCGACAGCAGCACCGCCGCTCCGATGACATAGGCAATCGCAAAGGCGATTGCGTCGAAGGCCTGGAACACCACCTCGCCCGCCGCCGGGGGGGTTTGCATGATACGGTTGGCGATGCGGCCGGCGAAGTCGTTCTCGAACCAGCCGACCGACTGGCGCAGCACCTGCCGGTGGGCCCGCCAGCGATAGAGCGTGCTGTAACTGGGCAGGATCGCATTGTTCAGAAGTCCGACGTTCATCGCCTGAAGCGCGGGCCTGATCAGCAGGATGAACAGCGCGACGAGAATGAATTCGGTGCCGTGGTCGGACCAGACCCGGGCGGGCGTGTCGGCGGAGAGCACATCCACCAGTCGGCCCATGTACCAGATCAGGGCGATTTCGACTGCCGCCACAACCACAGAACTGATTCCGGCATAGACAAAGACACGGTGAAACGGACGCGAATAGGCGCGGATGAATGGCCATAGCCGCGTCGGCGGCCTGTCGGTTTCGACATAGGCCACATAGGGATCGACCAGATTTTCAAAGAATCGGAACATGCGACCATGCCTTCCCGCGCCACGATATAAATCGATGGTTGCACAAAGGCAAACCGTCCGGTTCACCCCAGCAGGTCGTCACGGCCGAGGGCAAAGCCGGACGCGATCCAGGTCTCCCTAAGGCGCTGGAGTTCCCGGCCCAGCGCGGGGCCGGCAAGGCCGGGCATCAGATCGGCAGCCTTGACCGGAAAGGTCGCCGCTGCCCCCAGGGCGATGTCGTTTTCAAGAGACGCAGGCAGTGGCCGTTCACCCAGCGCGCAGCGCAGTGTGACGATCTTGCGGGCAATGTCGGCGCCGTGGCGATGGGCAACCACGGCAGGCGGCGCGTCGTCGGTCATCGCGTCACGCAGGATTCCAAGGCAGGATGCCGCGTCACGCGACAGGCGCAGACCGTCTGTCTGACCGCCCAGTACGGCAAGCCGCACCATCGGGTCCGGCGCGAAGATTTCCAGGTGAACGAGAACCGCAAGGGTGCGCGCATCGGCGCCGGGCAGGATGGCGCCGAGAATACCGGCCCGGGCCATGGCGGCAACCGAAGGGGCGGGATCGGGGGCGGCGAGCAGCTTCAGCATCTCGGCACTCACGCGTTCACGGGACAGCCGGGCCAAACCGTCGCCGGCGGATGCACATGCGGCCAGCCCGTCGGCGTCGATGCCCTCCACCGGATCGCCGTACCAGGCATGGAAGCGGAAAAACCGCAGGATCCGCAGATGGTCTTCGGCGATGCGCGCGGCCGGATTGCCGACGAACCGCACCCGCCGCGCGCACAGGTCCGCAAACCCACCAAGAGGATCCAGCACCGCGCCCCCCGCATCGGCATAGAGCGCGTTTATGGTGAAATCGCGGCGGTGTGCGTCGTCGACCATGCTGCCCGAATACGCCACCACCGCATGGCGGCCGTCGGTTTCCACGTCGCGCCGGAACGTCGTCACCTCATGGGGCAGATCCCCCGCGATGACGGTGACGGTGCCATGTTTCAGGCCGGTGGGGATGACCCGCAGGCCCGCCGCCCAGGCCAGATCCATCACGCGCGTGGGGGGAAATGCGGTAGCGATGTCGATGTCGCCGACAGGAGCCCCGATCAGATCGTTGCGCACGCAACCGCCCACCAGATACGCGTTGCCCCCCAGCATCCGCAGGATCTGCTGGGTGCCGGGATGGTCCAGCCATTGGCCCCGGATCCGCATCACGCCATCCGGGCGGCAAGGGCGCGCAGGATCCGCGCCGTGGCGCCCCAGATATAATAGGGCCCGTAGGGAACGGTGTAGTAGTGCCGCGTCGTGCCGCGCCATTGGCGGGACTGGATGGCGAACCGCGTCCGGTCTGTGACATGGGACAACGGCACTTCGAACACCTCTGTCACCTCGCCGGGTTCGGGCACCGGGGTGAAGTCGCCCGCCACGATGGCCAGAACCGGGGTCACGGTAAAGCCGGTCACGGTTTCATGGGCAGGCATTGTGCCCAGAACAGTCACCTGCCCCGGATCGAGCCCGATTTCTTCCCGCGCCTCGCGCAGCGCGGCGGCGGTGGCGTCGCTGTCGCCCGGATCGATCTTGCCGCCCGCAAAGGCGATCTGCCCCGGATGGTGCCGAAGGGCCGACGATCTTTTGGTCAGAATGACCCTAGCGCCATCCGGTTTGTCGCAGACGGCCACCAGCACCCCGGCATCTCGCAACAGCCGACCCCGAGGAAGTACCACCCCATGATTGAGGTCGAAGTCGGACGAGGGTTCGCCGGTGCGTGCCAGCGCCGCCCGCAGCCGCACTTCCAGATCAGGTTCCGCCATCGCCCCGAGCCTCGGCCTCGAACCCAAGGGTTGCAGGATCAAAGCTGTAATGCGCGCCGCAGAACTGGCAATCGGCGGTGACGGTCCCCTGATCCGTCGTCATCGTGGCGATGTCGCGGGTCGAATAGATCGACAGGCTCTGGCGGACCTTGTCGGCGGAACAGCCGCAGCCGAACGCCACCGGCTGGGCGTCGAACGTCCGCGGACCTTCCTCGTGGAACAGGCGCAACAGCAGATCGGTCGGCTCGACCGAAGGCCCGATCAGTTCAAGCGTATCGACCGTATCCAGCAGGGTATTGGCGCGCAGCCAATTCTCGCCCTCGTCCCCGTCCAGCATATCGGACGGCTCCAGCAGCCCGCCTTCGCCCGTCGCCTCTCCGACGGACGGCGATGCCTTGGGCATGTGCTGCAACATGACGCCGCCCGCGCGCCAGCCTTCCTGCTGTCCCGCCAGCTGGCTGCGTCCGAATGCAAGCGCGAACCGCGTCGGCAACTGTTCGGACTGGGCAAAATAGGTCTGTGCGCAGGCCGAAAGCGATCCGCCGGAAATCGGCGTGATCCCCTGATACGGGGTCGAACCTTCTCCCTGATCCAGCAGCAGCGCAAAATATCCCTTGCCGATCATGTCAAAGGGGGGTCCGTCCGATCCGATCCTGTCGGCATCGAAGCTGGCCCAGCCACGGATGCGGGCGGGCGTGCCATCGTCCCCGGGGGCGTAATAGTCGGTCGCGATCAGTCTGGCGGGGCCATCGCCGCGCACCTGCAGCGACAGTTTCCAGCGCAGTTTGATGGTCTGGCCGATCAGCGCAGTGAGCAGGGCCATTTCGGCCACCAGCGCCTCGATCTGCGGTGGATAGGCGTGCTGTTCCAGCACCCGGTCCAGGACGCCGTCCAGCCGCGCGACCCGCCCGCGGATGTCGGAACGGTCAAGCTGGAACGGAAGGACTGTATCGTCCCAGGTCGTGTTCGTGCCGAGGGTCATGGGGTTTCCTTGCCGGTCTCGCGTGGGCATACCGCGACTATATAGTCGCGGCAATGCGATGACCAACAGGCGGGGGGCAGTCATGAGCAGGCGGCATGGCGAAGCGATACAGGCGGGGCGGCGCTATGTTGCCCGCCCGGGGACCTATGCGATCCTGCCCCGTGCGGGTCGCATCCTGCTGACGTTCCAGTCGGCGCCGGTGCCCGAATACCAGTTGCCCGGGGGCGGGATCGATCGGGGGGAACAGCCCCTTGCGGCACTGTTTCGCGAAGTGTCGGAGGAAACCGGCTGGCACGTCGCTGCGCCCCGCAGGCTGGGGGCGTTCCGCCGTTTTACGTTCATGCCCGAATACGACCTCTGGGCCGAAAAGATCTGCCACATTTACCTCGCAAGGCCCGTTCGCCGCCATGGCCCGCCCGGCGAGCCCGGCCATGCAGCGGTCTGGATGGACGCGGGCGAAGCTGTCGGACACCTGGCCAACCGGGGGGAAGCCGCATTTCTGGGCCGCTGGATGAATGGTGCGGCATCGCTCTTGCGGCGACCCGTGCGCCTTGACCCCCGTTTGGACGGCGGGCCCTGACAGATCGCAACGGGGATGAATGGCTGTTTCCGCCCTGTGCGCAGAACGCCGCAGACACCCTTCGCCAGAACATCCCGCATTCGCCGACCCATGCATCCCCGGATCGCCTGCCCCTGTCGGCATTGTACGCCGACATCAGGCAGACAATGCTCCAGATCATGGCGATTGCGACACGCACCATGCGATCCCGTTTAACCGGTCCGGCAGGTTTATTGCGGCGGCAACGATACGCTGCGTTCAGACCGGGAGACAGGGTCAGCCGATCAGTCGCAAGGCCGGGCGTGCAGGCTCTGGCTCGCGTACGGCGTCTGTCGTCGGCAGGCAAAACAAAGCAACTGTTCCTGCCGGGCCATTTTAGCGAACAAGATCGAAACCGCCCGAATGCCGGACGAAGCCATGTCCCATCGCCAAGCCGGGTCCGCCGTCGGCCTGGGGGCCCTTGGTCGAGAAGAACGGGTTCGTCATGCAATGGCCTGTTTCGCCGCGGTTGCCCGGTCCGTCGACGATGACCGATCTGGCGGCCGGCGTTCCGGTCGGAACGATGTCAGGGTCGTCGGCACGGGCCCCACCCTTCGGTTTCCTGTCGGCGTTAACGATCCCGGAGCGAACTTCGATGGCCGTATCCGTGCTGTCGATTGTCCAGAACGACATCGGTATCGCAATATTCGCATCGAAATCGATTTTGCTGATGTCGAATGGCGGCAATCGCGATGGAAATGACGGATCATCTTGCTCCGGACGCGGCGCCGTCCCGAACTTCTACGGCGTGCAGCCTGCGGCGCACCAAATCGCGTTGGACGTCTGCGTTCTACGCGTACTGACGGCGGTTCCGCCCGCGATCGGCCAACATTTTCAGCAGATTCGGCGGTTTTCAGAACTGTCGTGGCGTTGCCGTCGCACGCCAGGATGTCCGCATATGGCCCCCCCATCGCCATATGGCTGCCAATGGTGGGGCCTGCCGCAAAGATCAGCCATTGGGGAAGATAACAGGCCACGGGCAAGCGACAGCAAGGTCTCGCCATCCAGATACACGCACAACATGACCGCAAACAAGCGCTTGGCCGAGCCCCGGCGGGACGCCGACCCGGGGAAAGCCCCCGCCTCGCGGTTGCAGATGGAATGCGGTCTGGATCAATGGCTCATCAGAACTGGAATCCGGGCGCGCAGCGCGATGTCGTGGGTGACGCCGCCGATCAGTCCCTCGCGCAGCGGCGAGTGTTCGTAGGCGCCCATCACCAGCAGGTTGGCGGATGTCGCCTCGCAGTGATCCACCAGAATGTCGGCGATGGCGCGGCGGTCGCGGGGCAGTTCGCTGAGCGTCACCGGCATGTCGTGACGTTCGAGAACCGCGCGCACATCGACATCTGCAAGGGTGCCGCGCAGGGGCGCGCGTCCGACCGAAACGATGTCAACCGCGGTTCCCGGTTCGAGGATCTGCATGGCGTCCGCCAGCGCCCGGGCGGCGGCGCGCCCGCCGTCCCAGGCCACCACGGCACGCCGGTTGAACACGCTTGCCCCGAACCGGGGTGGAAACAGGATGACCGGCCGCCCCGATTCCAGCGCGACACGGTCCGGATAAATTTCCAGGTGGTTCTGGCCGTGCGCTGCATTCTCGTGCATCCCGAGAACGGTGATGTCATGGATGCGGGCATGGCCTGCCACGGTCCGGTGCACCGCTCCGGCACTGTCGATCCAGTGCAGCATGCCCTCAGGCACTTCTTCGCATGCGGTCCGGAACCGCGATTCGATGTCCCTCGCAGACTGTGTCTCGGCCTCTAGAATGGCGTCCTGAACCCGCGTCGGCATCCATGGCTTGAGCTGATGCGACAGGTTCGATCCGCCGTGGGCGAACAGCCCGGTCAGATGGGCGCCGAAATGCCGCTGCATGAGAAGCGCGCCGGACAATGCGGCTTGCGACGCCTCCAGACCGTTGTAGGCGACCAGAAGGTTGCGGATGCTCATGACCGCTGCTCCCGCGTGCGGCGGGACGGGCGGATGTACTTGATCAGCGGCAGCAGGAAGAACACCGCCGCCAGTGCGATGAAGCTGCCCGACAGCGGCCGCTCGACGAAGGCCAGGATGTTGCCCTGTTCGCCAATCAGCGTCTGGCGAAAGCTTTTTTCCATCAGCGGCCCCAGCACCAGTGCCAGAACCAGCGGCGCCATGGGATAATCGACCTTTCGCAAAAGGTATCCGCCGATGCCGAAACCGGCGATCAGCCAGACATCGTGCATCTTCTGGCTGGGGGCGAAACCGCCGATGATGCAGAGCACCAGCACCATCGCGCAGAGCACCGTGAACGGCATCCGCAGCGCCCAGACGAACAGCGGGATCAGTGCAAGGTTGATGATCACCGCCGCGAGATTCGCGGTGTAGAGGGACGAGATGAGACCCCAGACGAAATCCGGCTGCTCGATGAACAGCATCGGACCCGGCACCAGACCCCACATCACCATTCCGCCCAACAGCAATGCGGTGGTGGGCGATCCAGGGATGCCAAGGGTCAGCATCGGCAGCAGCGATCCGGTCGATGCGGCATTGTTCGCGGTTTCGGGTGCGGCGACACCTTCGATGTTGCCCTTGCCGAAGGTTTCGGGATGTTTCGATGTGGTCTTGGCCAGGCCATAGGCCATCAGCGCCGCCGGGGTCGCGCCCGCCGCGGGCAACATCCCGACGAAAAAGCCCAGCAGCGATCCCATGCTCATGGTTTTCCACAGCCGGTTCATCTCGCGCAGGCCCTCGCCCAGATCCCGGAACGTCAGGCGCGCGGGGGTGACCGCCGGCGCGGTCTTCGACGTCTCGATCGTATGGAGGATTTCGCCGATCCCGTAGGCACCGATGGCGAGCACCAGAAAGCTGATGCCGGAATAGAACCCGGGCTGGTCGAAGAATATCAGCCGCGGCTGACCCGAGATCAGGTCGAGCCCGACAGACGACAGCACCAGACCGAGGCAGATCATCACGATGGTCTTGAGCACATCGTCACCGCCCAGACCGACGAAGGTGGTGAAGGCCAGCAGCACCAGTGCAAATTCTTCCGCAGGCCCGAAGGCCAGCGCGACTTCGGCCAGAGGCGATGCGAATATCGAGAACAGGATGACGGAGATCGTGCCGCCGACGAAAGACGCCACCGCCGCGGCGATCAGCGCCAGCCCGGCGCGCCCC
>JBGTLJ010000567.1:0-12672 GCA_041744175.1 Oceaniglobus sp.
CGCAATCGCCGAAGCGCGGCTGCTGCGCGCGGCCGGGTGCCCGCCGCCAGGTGCGCGCCCTAATGTCGACCGTGGCGGAAATCTATTTGAAGGGCGCCTCCCCGTGCAAGGCCGGAGGGACGATGCGCGGGTTCGGCATCGACAGCCCGTCATCAGCGCATGGCAGCCGTGCCGCCTGACTGTCAGATGACGGGTTCGCCGCCCGGCGCTATCGGCGTCACGCCGGGATCGGGGATCCGATCTGGATGCAAGTGATGACAGATTGGGTCAAGGCGGCGCGGTCCACGACACGTCAGGGCTCCAGACCGCAGGGGCCAGCCCTGACGAGCGCCGCCGCGTGCCCGGGGGCCCTGTTGCCCTCCTGTCACCCCGTCATACTCCTGTCGCTCTGTCGCAGGCCGAGTTGCGATTGCGGGTGTTTCTCGGGAGCCTCTGGGCGTGCGGCCTGCGCGGCGTCGAATACGCCGTCTCCGACGCTCATGCTGGACGGGGGGCCGCGCGCAGGGCGGTCTTCGGTCCCAATTATACCTCGCCCGCAACGCCATTTGTCACGCGCCCGGCGTTACGGTCTGAAAGCATATCGGCGCCGGGCCGCGTGACGTCTGGACGTCTGGCTCCATGGCCCGGGCCAGAACCGCCCCGGAAGAACCGGTCGCGGATTGCCGTGACAACGGCCCGGAAACCCGCCAAGTGGCTGCAGGAGAATGCACCCGAACGGCTGTCGGCAGTCCCGCAGCCCACGTACCGCCGCCGACGCATGCGATCCTCCAGTTTCATGCGGTGCGGCATGCAGCAGGACCTGAAACGCCGCACCGTCGAGGTTAGGGTATATCCAGACGAGACTTCGCCCGAACGCCCGGTAGCGCTCTGCCAATCGAAATCGACTGCAAACGGGCCGCAGACGAGAGGGCCTGCATCAAGCGGGAATGCCAGGAGGGGCGATCATGGCGCCAGAGAGTTTTCGGACCGGAGGTTGCGCAATGCATTTATCTTACGATGAACTCCGCGTGGAGAGCGCCGGCCGCCTTTATACTCTTCAGAATGTCGATCATGTCACGCGGCGATACTCCCAGCGCGTTCAGGCCTTGTATGACCTCGGAAAGCGAGGTGCCATCCGGAACCTCGGCAAGTCCCACGCCCGGTTCCTCGTTCAGTCCCACATTGGAACGTGGCACAACTATGGTTTCCCCATCCGCAAACGGGTTCGGCTGCACGACAAGCGGGGCCTCCTCGATGCGTATCGTCAGATTACCTTGACTGACGGCAACGCGGCTTATGCGCACGTCTTCACCCATCACGATCGTCCCTGAGCTCTGGTCGACGACGACCCGCGCCTTTCGCTGTGGCTCGATGGCGATATTCTCGATGCGGCCAATGGCATGGGCAGGCGACCGTTGGCGTGTGGCGGCGATGTCGATCAGGACCGTTCCTGCGTCCAGCATGACGGCGACACCGCTCTGCAGATCGCGATTGATCGCCTGCTCGATACGTCCGGCAGTTGTAAAGTCAGGCGTGCGCAACGCAAGTCTGATCGAGGTGAGTTGGGTAAAGTCGAAATCGATCTCACGCTCGACACGGGCGCCCGCAGGGATCAGCCCCGAAGTCGGCACACCTTGGGTGACGCTCGCGCCATCACCCTCGGCAACGGCGCCACCCGCCAGAATCGTTCCCTGCGCAACGGCGTATATCTGACCATCCGCAGCGGTGAGAGGTGTCATCACGAGAGTGCCGCCCATGAGACTGCCGGCATCCCCGATGGCCGAGACGGTCACATCGATCTGGCCGCCGGCACGCGAAAACGCGGGCAATGAGGCCGTGACAATGACGGCGGCAACGTTCTTGGGCCGAAACTGCTCGCCAGTGACGTTGACCCCCAGACGTTCGAGGATGTTCGACATGATATCTTCGGTGAAGGGCGCATTTCGCATTCCGTCGCCCGATCCGTTCAGGCCGACGACAAGGCCATAGCCCACCAGATCGTTGCCGCGAACGCCATCGAATTCCACCAGATCCTTGATGCGCACCGGGCTCGCGGCAGCCTGTGAGGTGATCAGCGCAAGGGCAAGCAATAGTCTGAAAAGGATCATCGCAGATATCCCGTCAGGCTGAGCTGTGACAGACGTGCTGTCAGCGTGTAGAACGTCTCCAGTTGGGTCTGGACCTCTTGCAGGCGCGTCGCCGTGTCGAATGGATCGGCGTTCACAAGTTGCGCCAGTGCCATCTCCAGCGATGAGCTTTCCGTTCCGTTCCGGGTCCGGGCAGAATCGAGGCGCGATTCGAAGATACCGAGGTCGCTGCGGATCGCCACGACTTCAGCGCTTGCGCCCATCAGGGCGAGCCCGGAAATCCGGATCAGCGCCCTTTGTTCGGATACGTCGCCCGCCAGGGCGCCCCGGTCGAGCAATGCCGCCTTGGCTGCTGCGGCCAGCGCGCCGCGCATTCCGTTGCTGTCGGCCGTTATATCAAAGCGCAACGAATCCTGGGGGGAGACGCGGAAATTGCCCAACTGGGTTGGGGATCCCTGATAGCGGCCGGTCGAATAGGCGCCCCCCGCGGCGAAGTAGGCATCGACAGCGTCGGAAACATCCTGCGCCGAGGCATTGGGAGGAAGCACTGCCTGCAGATCATCCAGGATCAATGCGACACTGTCGACAGGTTTTGCGGCGGTGTCATCGCCCGCGAACAGACTGCGCCCCGCCACCGTTGTATTCATGGTGTTGACGATGTGTTCCAGACGACCGGTCGCATCCTTGGCAAAGTTGGCGATCAAGGAGTTGTTGGCCGTATTCTCCATATCGAAGGCGGCCTTGGCCAGGCTGTCAAGCTGGTCCGAAACCTGAGCAAGCGAATTTTGCGCACCTGTCGCAAAGAGTTTCGTTTCGCTGATGACTGTTTCGTAGGCAGAGATGTTCGACAAGGACCGTTCAATCACTGCGGCCGGCGCCAGATCACCTGTCAGGGGCGCCCGGATCTCGGATTTTCGCCCGGTCGTCAACTCCTGTGCCAGCGTGTTGAGCTCGCTTCGGATCCGGGCATTGGAATTCCTGCCGGTAAAGCTGAGCGCCAGATCGCCAATGGATTGTGCCATGTTACTATATCTCCAACAGGCGGCGCATCATTTCGTCGATGGCCTGGATGACGCGCGCGTTGGCGCTGTAGGATTGTTCGATAAGCAGCAATTTCTGCATTTCCTGATCCGTGTCGACACCGTCCGTAAGTTCCTGTTCGCGCAGGGCATCGGTTCGGTTCTGCGAAAAGGTCTGTGCCTGCTCGGCTCTAAACAATGCGCCGCTGTTGCGTGACACCAGTTCAGATGTGAATGCCGCTGCCGACAGGGAAAGACCGAGCGATGTGACGCGCGGCGCGCTCAGAGTATCCGACAGGGATTGCAGGATCGTTGAATTCCCCGGGTTGCCAGGGGCCGTCGCCCCGAGGCCATCCCGCAGGCGCGCCGCAGATCCACCCTGATCGGGGTCGACCAAGGCATTCAACGACAGACGCTGGGCAAGCCCGGCGGCCGGTGTCGCCGCAATTGCGGCCCCGCCGTCGGTGAACAGACCCGGGTTGCCGCCAGTCAGCGTTGGATCGACGCCCGGAGCCTCGAAGCGAGCTATGAGATCCTGAGCGAACGCGTCAATGTCCGACTGCGCGCCGACGGCCAGGGTATCGCGAATCGCAAAGCTGGTTTCCAGCCGACCACCGTCCAGCCGCCCCGATCCGGTATTCATGGCCACCGGCTGACCGTTGATCGTGATCCCCGAAAGCAGACCCGAACCGGGGGTCATTCCCGGGGTGATCGCGTTGGCGCGGGTAAAGCCGATCTCGGCCGGTTTGCTGTCGAGCAGGATCTGCCCCCCCGTCGTCATCAGGGCGATGCCACCGCGGTCGCGCGGCAGAATGCGCAGCGGGACGATTTCGGATATGTTGTCGATCAGGATGCGCCGCTGATCCATCAGTGCGCTAGTGTCTTCCTCAAGTCCGGACAGGCGCGCAATGTTGCCGTTCAGCTGATGGACCTGGGTCAGCGTGGTGTTCAGCACCTCGACGTCTATCGAAATTGCGCGGTCGGCCGTTTCGCGCTCGGACTGGATCCCGCGCCCGATGGATATGACCTGGTCAACGAGATCGTTCGCCCCATCGATGGCCGCCACGAGGCGGGTGGTCGAATCAGGCCGGCTCGCAGCTTCGATCAGGCGCCCTTCGAGGGTCGTCATCCGCCCGGTGAGCGAACCCGGGTCGTCCGGTTGCCCCAACAAGCTCTGCACGCGCGACAGGAACGTCGCCGTCAAGTCGTCCTGGGCAAGCTGTGCTTCGGACAGGCGCCGGTCCGACAGGACGACAGGATTGACGATCCTTTTTATGCCATCGACCTGAACGCCCCCGAAAAGAGATGCGGTCTGAATCAGTTCGCGCCTTGAATAGCCGGGCGTCAGGGCGTTGGAAATGTTGGACGACACAAGTTGTGCCGACCGCCCGACGGCATTCAGTCCGCTCATGGCATTGTTCAAGGCAGATGTCATACTCATCGGGCAATCCTTCGACTAGCGGTGTGCGATCAGCGTTTGATGTTCGTGGTTTCCTGAAGCATCTCGTCTACGGTCTGAATGACCTTTGCGTTCGACGAATAGGCGCGCTGGGTCTGGATCAGGTTTGTCAGTTCCAGAGCGATGTCGGTGGTCGATCCTTCGAGGGAGAAGCCCCGCGTTGTGCCGGTAGGCCCATCGCCAGGATTCCAGAAATAGATCGGTCCGCTGTCGGCGGACAGTTTGTAGGTCTGGTTGCTCATCGCGATCAGGCCGTCGACGTTGGGAACGTTGCCCAGCGGGACCTGATAGATGGCGCGGTTGAATCCGGTGTCGTAGATCGCGCTCACGATGCCGCCCTCGTCGATCTCCACGCCGACCAGGTTCCCAACGGGCGATCCGTTCTTCGTCAGGTTTGTAGGCGCAAAGCTCGACGCGAGTTGCGTGATGCCGTCGATCACGCCTGTCTGCCCGATGTTGAATTCGACGTCGCCGCCGCCGACGTTCAGCGTCATCGAGCCTGTTGCCGCGACATAGGGGTTGCCGACATTGGTGACGACCGGCGCCAGGAGAGTGCCTCCATCGACAGCGGACGAGTTGAAAGTAAGCACATACTCGCCCACTACTGCACCGCCCGATGCCGAATCCGTGATCGACATGACCCATTCGTTTGAGCTGCCCGTCGCCGGGACGGTGGGAGTGAATGTCACGGTCAGCGATTCTGTCTGCCCGATATTGCCGAAATATTCGACCGACAGTTCGATCGGCGTACCGGGCGAACCGGCGACAGTGTCGAAAGAGGGCAGGTTGACCCCCATATTCACCTCGGTCGTGCGATTGGGCGCGAACTGGTTGTGGGCGATATCGATCGCCCTGAGCGGCGTGTTGGAATCGCGGGTGACCGGGGGCAGGGTACCGTCCGGGTCAAGCGGCCAGCCCATGAGGACCTGACCCGTCGCGGTGGTCATGATGCCCGCTTCGTCGGCCCTGAACGATCCCGTTGTCATCAACGAAAGAGGCAGCGGCCCTGACTTGCCGACTGCTGAACGTTCGGTGACGGGCAAGAGGCCCTTGCCCTGAATTGAAATGTCCATCGCATTGGATGTGCCGACAATCTGTCCGGCATCGCTGATCCGGCGCGCCGTGGTCGTCGAAACGCCTCCGGCCGTGTACTTGCCCCCCGCGAGGCCGCCCCCGTTCACCACCATCGAATGAAAATCGGTCTCCAGCCGCTTGTAGCCGAAAGTCGAAGAGTTCGCGATGTTGTCGGAGATGCCTGCCAGCCTGCTCGCGTTTGCGTTAAGCCCGGCGACACTGGCCGTCATTGAGGAGTAGATGGTCATGGATGCGCCTTTCTGATGCGATCTTGCGTTCTCTCTCCTCTGTTAAAGCCGCAGCCTTAACAGGCCGCTAATTCGTAAAATGTCCGCGATTTCGCAATCGCCGTCAGCGCAGAAGGATCATCTCGATCCTGTTGTTGCGGACCGACATCGGATTGTTCACCGCATGCTTGCGGTCGGCAAAGCCCGTAACCCTCTGAAGGCGGGTGTCGCCCCGCTCTGGCGATCTCATCATGGCGCGGACGGAGTGTGCCCTTGCGCTGGAAAGGTCCCAGACCTCGGTGTCGACCCGCACTACAGGCTGGGAACGGACATGGCCGGCAATCGCGATTTTGTTCTGCGTCAGGGCAAAGACGCCCGATACGACTTTCACGAGTTCCTGCAGAAGCGGAGTCGCCGTCATCGAATCACCCTGGAACAGCTGTGCGCCCGGCAGATCGAATAGCTCGACGATAAGTCCCTCATCGGTCACCCGAGTCACGATGTGGCGTGCAAGTTCCTCGCTTACCATGCTTTCGCCCGACTTCCCCGTCAGCATGTCGGCAATCTCGTTCAACTGCTCGCGGGCCATCTGGGATTCCGCATCGCTTTCGCCGTCCGTTGCGATACCCGTGTCGCCCCGTGACTTGTCATTGTCCGAATGATAGTTTTCAGAGGCACCCGATCCGCTCTGGGCCAATGTCTCTTCCGAAAACACGCTGTCGCCGTTGAACGATCCGCTGCCACCGCCCGATACGGCGTTGATCGGAATCGTCGGGCTGAAATAGTCGGCGATACCCTTGCGCTGGCTTTCCGAGGTGGAGCCCAGAAGCCACATCAACAGGAAGAATGCCATCATCGCAGTGACGAAATCGGCATAGGCAACTTTCCAGGCACCTCCGTGGTGGCCGGCCGCAATGATCTTCTTGCGCTTGATAATCGTTACAGGTGCGTTGCTTGCCACCGTCATCTTCAGTCACCCCTAGATCCACCACGGTCAGGCCTATCAGCCTGGCGTGAAGGCCGAATTAACCCCTAAAAACAGCATCTCTCGGCTTATTCTTGCACCGGGCATGCCTTCTTTCGGCCATCTAAGGGCATCGTCCTGCGGGTGCCTCGGCCGATGTCTCCTGCGGCCATGGGCATGGTTTTATCCCATGGCTCCAATGCCTGACCGTTCCGTCCATGGATCGCGCGTGTTCCAGGGACGCCAAATGAATGATGACGGTTTCAAGGCAAGCGAAGCTCCGATGCGGCTGCGATATGCGGAATTTTGTCCGAGCCGCGCGCCGAATCTGCCAATCCCAATCGCCAACCGAAGCCTTTGATCACGGAACAACTTCAATTCCCCCCGCCGGAATTTCAAGCTTTGGTATGGCCCGCCAACGGTCGCACGGCGGCGTCGGATTTCCGCAGCGGCGACCGCCGGCCCGCACCGTCGTAGATATTGACTTGGAGTCGACCGCGCCAAGGTCGGCCGTCGTCCGGATCGTGGCAAACAGCAACTTTCTGGCGGTGCCCGCAAACAGCAAACGGTGCCGGGCAGGTTCGACTGGGTCGGATCATGCCCGGTTGAAGATTGCCCAGTCCAGCCAAATGACCACGCATAAGGTCGCCGGTGCTTTATCGGGACCACGCCGGTCGGCGTGCCGGGCATAGTCACGTCACCCCGACGGGGCCGACAATACGTCGACAGGATCAAAACGATCTTCAACGTCTTTCATATCATTCCGTCGAGACTACCATAATGGCGCAGCTTAGCCGTTGATCCGGATCCAGATTGCGCCCCGCTCTATCCATGGTCAGCAGGCTCTGGCGGAGGAAATTCCCGACTTGCGCGAAGGCGCGCGCCCGCAGTTGCCATCGCTTCGGCCGGCACCATGGCGGCCATGCTGCGCCCATCTCTCCTGGCCGCGTCCGATGACCTCTCAGAACCGGAACGCCGCGACGGTTTCGCGCCGTCCCAGAGTCATTGCATCGGCGATGTGGATCATCGGCCAAAGGTCCACGTCAAGCTCGCCCCGCGCCACCAGTACGGCCATATGCGCATACAGTCCCGGGTACTCTCCGTTGTTGCCGACATCCTGCTCTACGCCTTCGATCACAAGCACCGCGCCGCCTTTTGACAACACCAGTGTGCCGTTATCCGTGTGAACGGCAATGTCCCAGATCTGCGGTCCGGCGCCCCGCCAGTCGAAATCGCCGGACACGTTGCCGCTGAACCGGACCTGTGCCGCGATCGGCGTCTGCCGACCCTCGGGATAGAACAGGTCCGCGCCCGTCAGGTGCACCGCCATCGGCAGGATGCGCGTCAGGATGGACAGCGCGTTGCTGCACGGATCGAACACTCCCATGCCGCCCGGATCGAACACCCAGTCCTGTCCGGGGTGCCAGGTTCTCACGTCCTCGTGCCAGGTGATCCGCGCGCCTGTCACGACGCGCTCCGCCAGCCAGTCGCGCGCACCGGCGACACCTGCCGCCATCCGGCTGTGCCAGCTTGCAAACAGCGTGACACCCTGCGCCAGCGCCAATCTTTCCAACGCATGCACTTCGGCCAGGGTTGCGCCGGGAGGCTTTTCCAGCATCACGTGCCGCCCGGCCCGCAGAGCGCGCACTGCGTAATCGAACCGTGGCACCGGGGGCAGGCATAGTGAGATCGCCGGGATATCCGTCCGCTCAGCCAGAAACGCATCGAAATCGGTGTAGGACGGCACTCCTTCCACGGTTCCGGACCGGCTGACGGTGGCGGCCAGCGTCCAGTCGGGGCTTCGGGCGATTGCGGGCACATGCTGATCGCGGGCGATCTTGCCGATGCCGACCAGGGCGATGTTCATGGGCATGGTGCGGGCTTTCCTTTGCGACGCCTGGGACAGCAACAGAAAACCGCGCCGGGCGCCAGAGCGGCGCCGCCGCAAATTCGTAGCTTCTGCAACGGCGCGCAGACTGCTAGAACAGCCCGGTGGCACCAGACCGCATCGAAAAACTCGATCTGCCCCGGGGAGAACCGCAATGACGCACAAGATTTTGACACTGACCGCATCGCTGGCCGCGCTGGCCACCGCGACATGGGCCGAGCCGGTCAAGGTCGGCATGATCACCACGCTCTCAGGCGGCGGCGCCGGTCTTGGGATCGATGTGCGCGACGGCTTCCTGCTGGCGGTCAAGCAATCGGGCAACACCGATATCGACGTTGTAATCGAGGACGACCAGCAGAAACCCGACGTCGCGGTGCAGCTTTCTGACCGGATGATCCAGTCCGACAAGGTGGATGTGATGACCGGCATCATCTTCTCGAATATTGCGATGGCGGTGATCCCGTCGGCGGTTGCCCACGGGAAGTTCTATCTGTCGCCCAATGCCGGACCGTCCGCTTTGGCGGGTGCGGGATGCAATCAGAACTATTTCAACGTCGCCTGGCAGAACGACAACCTGCACGAAGCGGCAGGCGCCTATGCCAACGACGCCGGACTTGCCAACAGCTTCATCCTTGCGCCGAACTATCCCGCCGGACAGGACGCGCTGACCGGATACAAGCGGATGTACACGGGCAAGCTGGCGGGCGAGATCTATACCCAGCTTGGTCAGACCGACTATGCGGCAGAGATTGCCCAGATCCGCGCCAGCGGGGCGGATTCGGTGTATTTCTTCCTGCCCGGCGGCATGGGTATCTCGTTCCTCAAGCAATAAGCCGACAGCGGCGTCGATCTGCCGGTGATCGGCCCGGCGTTCAGCTTCGATCAGGGGATCCTGCAGGCCGTAGGGGCCGCGGCGCTGGGTGTCAGGAACACGTCGCAGTGGAGCAAGGATCTCGACAATCCCGCGAACCAGAGCTTTGTGGAAACTTTCGTTGTGGAATACGGGCGGCTGCCGTCGCTTTATGCGTCCCAAGGCTTCGACACCGCCAATCTGCTGCTGTCTGCCATGGCCAAGGCAGATATCGCCGATGCCGACGCCTTTCGCGCCGCGCTGAAAGAGGCGGATTTCGACAGCACGCGTGGCGCGTTTCGCTTCAACACCAACAACCATCCGATCCAGGACATCTACGTGCGCGAGGTGATCAAGGAGGGCGAGGTATTCACCAACCGGATCGTGTCTACCGCGCTGAAGGATCATGGCGACGCCTACGCCGCCGAATGCAAGATGTAGGGAATGACCGCCGCCTTCCCCGATGACATGCCCGGCCCGGTGCGGGAGGGCTTCGAGGCGATGTCAAGTGTCCTGCATCATTGCCTTGCCGCTTTGCGGGGGCCGATCTTTGATGTGGCGGCGCGGGATGACCGGAGCGGGCCAATGCACGAGGCACCGAAACGGGGCGAACCGGCCCGTCTGCCGCAGTCCACGGAGCGGGGCAGCGCCGTCAGGCCTGGAGTTCCGCGTGATGGGACCGATTGCTGCGCGCTGCATTCCATCTGCAACACCTCCATGGTGGACCGGTTTCGCGCGCGGTTGCCCGAGCTTGACTGCGTCGGCAACCGCGCCGTTCCGGTGGATCCGGACGCGCCGCCGCCGGGGGCGATCGGCCTGTGCATCGCCGCCGTGCTTTCCTCGCATCCGGTCCGGGCAGTTCGGGCCTGATGACGGCGATCCTGCTGGTCGAGCAGATCCTGAACGGGGTGCAGTTCGGGGTGATGCTGTTTTTGATGGCGGCGGGTCTGACGCTGGTCTTCGGCGTGATGGGGCTCATCAATCTTGCGCACGGATCGCTCTATATGGTGGGCGCATTTGCGGCGGCGGCTGTCGCGGGTGCGACGGGATCGTTCCTGCTGGGGCTCGTCGCATCCCTCGCGGCGGCCGCAGCCGTGGGCGCGCTGGTCGAAATGCTGGTGATCCGTCGCCTCTATGACCGCGATCATCTCGATCAGGTGCTCGCGACCTTCGCGCTGATCCTGATCTTTTCCGAAGGCACGCGCTGGGTGTTCGGGTCGTTCCCCCTCTATCTCAACATTCCTTCCTGGCTGTCGGGCCCGGTCACGCTGCCCGGCGGCATCCAGTATCCCGCCTATCGCCTGGCCCTGATCGGTGTCGGCCTGTCTGTCGCCGCCGGTCTTCACCTGCTCATCTCGCGCACCCGGCTTGGCGTTCAGATCCGCGCGGGTGCGGCGGACCGCGACATGATTGCGGCGCTGGGCGTGGACATCTCCCGCCTCTACACCGTGATCTTTGCCCTCGGTGCCGCCCTTGCCGGGCTTGCGGGCGCGCTGGTGGGCGCGATCCAGTCGGTGCAGGTGGGGATGGGCGAACCCGTGCTGATCCTTGCCTTCGTGGTCATCGTGATCGGCGGCATCGGGTCGATCCGGGGGGCACTGGTTGGCGCTGTTCTTGTGGGGCTGACCGACACACTGGGGGGAATCCTGCTGCCCGTGGCGTTCGGGCTGGTCCTTGACCAGAGCGCCGCCGCAAGCGCCGGATCGGCGCTTGCCACGATGCTGATCTACCTCTTGATGGCGGTCGTGCTGATCTGGCGACCCACCGGCCTGTTCGGCGCGGGCACATGAGCGAACGTCGGCTCAACATCGCGCTTGTCGTGGGTTTGATCGGCTTTCCGCTCTGGGCACATTGGCTGGACGAGCCGTTTCTGATCACGCTGGCCACCCGTGCCGTCATCCTTGCGCTGGCGGGCGTCGGCCTCAACATCGCACTTGGCCTCGGCGGGATGGTCAGTCTCGGGCACGCGGCGTTCTTCGGCCTCGGCGGCTATTCCATGGGCATCCTCGCCAGCCATGCCCAGACCTTCGATCCGATCATGGAATGGCCGTTGCTGATCCAGGGTACCAAGGCGATGCCTGTGATCTGGATCGTCGCAGCCGTTGGCTCCGGTCTTGGCGCGTTGGCCATCGGTGCGCTGTCGCTGCGCACCTCGGGCGTCTATTTCATCATGATCACCCTCGCCTTCGGGCAGATGTTCTATTATTTCGCAATCTCCTGGCCTGCCTATGGCGGCGAGGACGGGCTGTCGATCTATGTCAGGAACGGATTTCCGGGGCTGAACACGCTTGTCCCGGTGCAGTTCTACGGCCTTTGCCTCACGTTGCTGCTGGGCGCGCTGGCGCTGCACTGGCAGATCGCCCGCTCGCCCTTCGGCCTTGCCCTGAACGCAGCCCGCCAATCGTCGGCGCGGGCCCAGACGGTGGGCATCGCGCCGTTCCGCCTGCGCCTGACCGCCTTTGTCGTGTCGGGCATGGTGACAGGGCTGGCCGGGGCGCTCTTCGCGGATCTCAACCGCTTTGTCAGCCCGGTGATGTTCAGCTGGCAGACCAGCGGTGAAATCCTGGTCTTCGTCATCCTCGGCGGTGTCGCCCGGCTGTTCGGCCCCGTCGTCGGCGCGGTGCTGTTCATCGCGCTGGAACACGTTCTGGGCGGGCTGTCGGACTTTTGGCACATCTGGCTTGGCGCGCTGTTGCTTGGAATCGTGCTGTTCGCCCCGGGTGGGGTGATCGGCCTGATCGCACGGCGGCGTGGATGAGCGTGGTGTTGCGGACCATCGGCCTGTGCAAGCGGTTCGGCGCGCTGGAGGCCTGCCGCGATGTCTCCCTGGACCTCAGGGCGGGTGAGATCCACGCGCTGATCGGGCCGAATGGGGCGGGAAAATCGACCCTGATCCAGCAGATTGCGGGGTGGCTGACACCCGATGCCGGTCGGGTCATTCTGGACGGCGTCGATGTCACCACGCTGGGCGTGGCGGCTCGGGCACGGACGGGACTTGCGCGGACGTTCCAGGTTTCGGCGCTGGCGATGGAGGACACGGTGCTTCAGAACGCGATGCTCGGCGTGTTCGGCGCGGCAGGACGGGTCCCGGTATGGGGCGCCGCGCTGGCGCGGGGCGCGGTGCG
>JBGTLJ010000568.1:0-7613 GCA_041744175.1 Oceaniglobus sp.
AGCCCGGCGGCGGCGTACATCTGCCCCGGGCTGGCCTGATCTATGAAGCGGTCGGGCAGTGTCATGGTGCGGATTCGAAGGCCGCGATCAAGACCGCCGCTGGCCGCGAGGTGGTGCAGGACATGGGCGCCGAAGCCTCCCGCCGCGCCCTGTTCGATGGTGATCAGCGCCTCATGTCCGCGGGCCAGCCGTGAGATCAGGTCAGTGTCCAGCGGTTTCGCGAACCGGGCGTCGGCGATGGTGACCGAGATGCCGCGCGCCTCAAGCTCTTCGGCGGCAAGGCGACATTCGGCCAGATGCGCCCCGAAGGAGAGCAGGGCGAGCTTGGTGCCCTCCTGCACGATGCGGCCCTTGCCGATTTGCAGAACCTGGCCGACGGCGGGCAGATCGACGCCGACGCCTTCGCCGCGCGGATAGCGGAACGCGATGGGGCCATCGTCATGGGCGGCGGCAGTCGTGACCATGTGCACCAGTTCTGCCTCGTCCGCCGCAGCCATCACGGTGAAGCCGGGCAGGTTGGCCAGAAACGCCACGTCGAACGCGCCGGCATGGGTGGCGCCGTCGGCCCCGACAAGTCCCGCGCGGTCGATGGCGAAGCGGACCGGCAGGTTCTGCAGGGCGACATCGTGGACGATCTGGTCATAGCCGCGTTGCAGGAACGTCGAATAGATCGCGCAGAACGGCCGCAGCCCCCCCGCCGCGAGACCGGCGGCGAAGGTGACGCCGTGCTGTTCGGCGATGCCCACATCGAACACCCGCGCCGGAAACCTGTCGGCCATGGCAGCGACGCCGGTGCCTGTGGGCATGGCTGCTGTGACGGCGACGATGCGCGGATCGCCGGCAGCAAGATCGGTCAGGGTCTGGCCGAACACCTTGGTATAGGCGGGGGCGTTGGGCTTGCTTTTCGCCTGCGCGCCGGTGATCACGTCGAATTTCGCAACACCGTGGTATTTGTCGGCGGCCGATTCGGCGGGCGCATAGCCCTTGCCCTTGACGGTGCAGCAATGGATCAGCACCGGGCCGGTGGCGCGGGTGTGGGCGGCGCGCAGCACCGCAAGAAGCTGGCCCATGTCATGGCCGTCCACGGGCCCGACATAGGTGAAGCCCAGTTGCTGGAACAGCGTGCCCTGCCCGCCCGGCATTCCGGTGACAAGCTGGCGGGCGCGCCTCGCGTGATCGCGCAGGGGACCCGGCAGGGCAGATTCGAAATCCTTTGCGATCTTGTGCAGGGGCGTCTGCGCCCAGAGACCCGACAGGTAGGACGACATGGCGCCGACGGGGGTGTCGATGCTCATCTCGTTGTCGTTCAGGATCACGAACAGGCGGCGGCCTTCGGCACCCGCGTTGTTCATCGCCTCATAGGCCATGCCGGCGCTGATCGAACCGTCGCCGATCACCGCGACCGCATCGCCGGTGGCCTGCCCCATGTCGCGCGCCGTGGCAAACCCGAGGGCGGCCGAGATCGAAGTGCTGGAATGCGCCGCGCCGAACGGATCGAACGCCGATTCGCTGCGCTTGGTGAAACCGCTGAGCCCGTCCTTCTGACGCAGGCTGCGCATCCGGTCGCGCCGCCCGGTCAGGATCTTGTGAGGATAGCACTGGTGGCCGACGTCCCAGACGATCTTGTCGTGGGGCGCGTTGAACACTGCGTGCAGCGCCACTGTCAGTTCGACCACGCCCAGCGAGGAGCCGAGGTGCCCGCCGGTTTCCGACACGACCGACACCACCTCTGCGCGCACCTCATGGGCGAGACGGGTCAGTGCGACATCGGACAGCGCCTTGAGGTCCGCGGGACCGGCGATGCGGTCGAGGGTGGGGGTATCCGGTCTGGTCATGGCGGGCGCTCCTGGCTTGGAAGGGAGTTAGGCCCTTCCCGCCGGACAGGAAAGATGCGCCGCAGAGATTTTACGCTCTGCGGCGCAGATTCCTGTAGCCAACAGGAAGGGAACCGGGGTGTGGAGCCCCCGAACACCGCACCCCGCCAGGGGCACGATCCGTTGGCGGGGCCGCTTTTGGGCGACCCCGCGATCTGTCTCAGGTCAGGGCCGTCACGGTGGCCTTGCCAATCATCAGTGCCGCATAGGGATCGTCGGGCAGCCAGCCGCTGATCGCGACCAGCAGCAGGATGAGCGCGATGACGCCGAAGAACACCGCACCGGCAACAAGCGCGCCGTAGCTCATCTGCTGAAAGATCCACATCCGCAGCGAGGGTTCGCTGTTTTCAAGGTACCATTTGTCGTTGTTGGCCATTTCGATCGCTCCTCAGTCAGCGGGGGGCAGATAGGCTTTGAAGTCTTCGGCGGTCTGCGCAGGCACATAGTTTTCCGCGGCGCCATAGCCGTGCTCCTGCGCCCAGACGAACCAGTTGTCCACCACGGTGCCGGTGAGCAGGATCCCGATGCCGCCGGTCAGCGTGGTCAGGACCGCGAACCACCAGGCCCAGCGGTGAATGCCTTCCATGGTGGCGTTGAACCCCATGGTCCAGCGCCAGAACAGGCCCGCCCGTTCGGATGCCGTGCCGCGGTCGGCAATCTGTTCCAGTTCGCGGTCGCCGCCGAAGCGGGAGACGGCGAGGATTGTCGCCCCGTGCATGGCGAACAGCAGGGCCGAGCCGTAAAGGAACACGATCGAAAGCGCGTGGAACGGATTGTAGAACAGGTTGCCGTAGGTCAGGCTGAACAGGTTTGTCCAGTCGAGATGCGGGAAGATGCCGTATGGCACCGCTTCTGACCACGACCCCATCAGTATCGGCCGGATCAGGCCCAGCACCAGGAACAGCCAGATGGCCGAGGCGAAGGCGTAGCAGACATGCTTGCCCATCCCCAGTTGTTCGGCCAGCACGTAGGACCGGACCCACCAGCTCATCACCGAGATCAGCAGCAGGAACGACGCGATGATCCAGAGCCCGCCTTCCCAGAGAGGTGCCGAAAGCGACAGGCCGTATTCCGGTGCAGGCGGTTCAAGCGCCATGTAGAACAGATCGCGGAAGAACACGCCGGGGCTGAATCCGGCCTGCACCCAGAATGAGATCCCGACAAGAAAGAACCACATCCCGCCGGTGATCAGCGACACCACCCCGAACGGCCCGAGATAGATCGGGCCCAGCTGCGCGTTGCCGAACCACCCCAGAAGGCTGGAAAACCCGGTGCCTTCGGTGCGGTCGCGCAGATCTGTGTCCTCGACCATCCCCATTTCGGCGGGGCCCTGGACCTGCACCTGGGTAAAGATGTTCTGATAGCTTGGCGTTTTGATAAACATGTCCATCCCTCCTACAGGTCAGCCCACCAGGGCAGTTCGAGATACCAGTCCCACCATACGACCCACTGGTCGAACCAGACCGTGCCGGAGATCACGATGCAGACCGCGCTCCAGAAGCCGGCATTCAGCGCCAGAAGCAGGCCGAGCCGGTGGATGCCGAGGGGCCCGATCGAATAGCCGATGAAGTCACGGAAGAACGTGTCCTCGTAATCCGGCGTCTTCATCTGGTGGCCCTTTTGCGGATTGGCGGCTGACAGGATCAGCGATCCGTGCAGTGCCAGCGCGAAGCAAGTGGTGAAAAAGAATGTCACCGCGATCATGTGGGCCGGGTTGTAGTGAAAGTTGCCGTAGAGATAGCCGGTGTAGCTGACCCAGTCGAGATGCGACCAGATTCCGTAGGGAAACGCGTGGCCCCAGGCGCCCATCAGAACCGGGCGGATCACCGTCAGCGTGGTGTAGGCCAGGATCGCGAAACCGAAGGCGAAGGGCACATGATACCCCATCCCGAGCTTCTTGCAGATCTCGACCTCTCGCAGGAGCCAGCTGATGAAGGCGCCGTGCGCACAGATGGTGATGATCTGCCACAGCCCGCCCTGGTCCAGCGGCGCGGCGCCAAGGCCGTAGGAGATGGGCGGCGGATTGATTGAGATCAGCCATGGGTTCCACGTGCCCTGAAGCGCGGCCCCGTAGAACACCAAAATGGTGCCGAGCCCGGCGAAGAACACCGTGGTTATGCTGAAGAACCCGACGAAGAACGGGCCGACCCAGAAGTCGAACAGATCGCCGCCGACGAGCGTGCCCCCGGGCACGCGGTATTTACGTTCGAAGCTGAGCAGTGCCATGCTTCCCTCTCCGCTAGGCGGCCCCGATACCGGAATTATCCCGATTGACGTTCAGCCGTCGTGATTTTTGAATTTGCCGGGGCGGCATGGCACGCATGCCGCCCGCGGCTGTTTTCGCGTCGGATCGGATCACTCGGCGATGACGACGCCGCGCTCGAGCTGCGTCTCCAGTTCGACCATCTCGAACCAGTTGTAGCCGTCGGCACCGGTGCTGAGCAGCACGAGGTGGATCATTGCGGCCAACAGGAAGAGAAAGACGCCCTGGGCCACGAATACGCGGCGGGGGTCGAAGATCAGCCAGATCTTGTAGAATTTTGCCATTTTTCAGGTCCTTCCTAAAGCCAGGGTTTCCAGATGAACACTGCCAGATGGGCGACGACGGCAACGGCCGTAAACAGCCAGAGCCCGCTCATGTAGACAGAGTGCAATTCCTGCGCCTGCTCGTCGGTAAGACCTGTGAACGACAGGTCGGTTCTATCAGCCATTGTAACTCTCCTCTGGATCGTAAAGCTGACGCCGCGGATCCCCCGCGGCCGGGTTTCGACATCGTGATGGTCGATATCCACCCTTGCGGGCGAATGGTCTTGTCGGGCTCCACCCCGAGGATCGTGCTGCCCGTGGCTGGCGGGCATTCCGCGCGAACGCGGAAGAACTGGTCGCCCCGCGGGGCGGTTGCGCCGTCAGGCGGAAAAGATCATCGGCGTGATGATGCGGGCCTGGCTCCAGGCGCGGGCGATCGGACCGCGCGCCGGGATGCGTTGCTGGCGCAGGGCGGCAAGGCCCCAGGTCAGACAGGACAACGGCAGAGTGGCCAGGAAGATGACGGCGAAATAGACGTAGAATTCGGTGCGCGGCGCCTTGTGGCTGCGCGCGGCCGGTCCGTGTCCGGTGGTCTGGGCGGTGAAATCCGTCATGACGTTCCTCCTGGTTGGCCGACAGCGGACGCCATCGTCTTTCGTGGTGTTGCGGCGGGCGACAGTGCCTCGACCGTCTCTCGGACGACCCGCTCGTCGCCCTGTGCCAGCGCGGCGCGCTCGGCGGCGTCGCGCAGCGACTTGGCGGCGGATATGCGGGTCAGAATGGGATGGTCCGCGACGATACGGTCCAGTGCCGCCTGGGCATCGACATCCCAGGGGAAATCGCGGCGCAGGGTGGTCGGCGTGGCATCGGCGGCATCCATGTCGCTGCCCAGGGGCAGGATGTGGAACAGCGCGTCGAACAAGCCGTTGCAGATTTCCTGTATCATGTAGGTGGCACCGGCGAACCCCATGAAGGGCGTACCGGTGGCGCGGCGGATCGCGGCGCCCGGAAAGCTGGCCGGGATGAACGACGGGCTGGGGCCATGGCCGCCCTTCTGCTCGGCGAGGTACATCTTTTCATTGATGCTGCCCATCACGATCAGCGGCTTCTTCTGGCCCATCAGCGCGCGGATCTCTTCGTTGTTGGTTTTTTTCCCGGGCTGGCGGGCGACGGCGAAGGCGCAAGGCAGGCCCATGTCGGTCTCGAGGAAATTGCGGATGCCGCGGGCATAGGTTTCGTTCGCGACGACGGCGAAGGACGCAGTGCAGAAGAAATCCTGCGTCACGCTGCGCCACAGATCCCAGACCGGCTTCAAGGTGGAATGCTTCTCGCGCTCGATGAACGGTTCGGGGTCGAGGTCCAGCAATTCGCCCAGCTTGCGCAGAAACGCCACCGTGCTTTCGATCCCGATGGGCGCCTGCAGATACGGCTTGCCCAGACATTCCGACAGGCCGCGGCCAAATTCGCGGTACATGCAGACGTTCACATCCGCATTCACCAGATTGCGCATTTCGGCCAGATGGGCACCCAGCGGCATCACCATGTTGACCTCGGCCCCGATGCCTTCCACCAGACGGCGGATCTCGGCCAGATCGGATGGCATGTTGAACGTGCCGTACATCGGCCCGAGGATGTTCACGCGCGGTGCGGAGCCCTCCTCGCGCTTCTTTTCGGGCGGCATCCGGCCCTTGGTCATGCCGAACTCGGTAAAGATCCAGGTCATCGCCCGGTCGGCGCATTCCCACTGGTCCTCGTCGATGGTGCGCGGCAGGAACCGCTGGATGTTGGTGCCTTGCGGCGTCACACCGCCGCCGATCATCTCGGCGATGCTGCCAGTGACGACGACCGCGGGCAGGGCCGGATCCAGCGTGCCCCAGGCCCGCTTCATGGCTTCCTCGGTGCCCGATCCCATTTCGCCCTCACCCAACCCCGTCACCACGATGGGCAGTTCGTGGGGCGGCAGCGCGTCGGTATAGTGCAGCACGGAGGTCACCGGCAGATTCTCGCAGCCCACCGGGCCGTCGATGACCACCTGCAAGCCTTTCACGGCGGTGAACGCGTACACCGCGCCCCAGTATCCGCCCGCACGGTCATGGTCCTGCACCAACATCAGACAACGCCCCCGGCTTCTTTTTCGCAAAAATACTCCGGGGGTGTGGGGGCTGGCCCCCATTCCGACATCCGCAACGAAGAGCGCCTGCAGCGTTCTTGGGAAACCCGCGTCCGCGCACCCGCTGAAAGATATGATTTTACACCGGGCATCAGATCATCTGCTCCGCCTGGGCGGCGCGGGACTGCTTGTCCAGTTTCTTCTGATGAGCGGCGCGGAAGTCGGGGCGCAGGTTCGGCGACCCCTCCCAGATACCGGCCGTATCGCCGGTTCCGACGCCCTCGAAGAACGCCTTCATCTTGTCCATGCGGCCCTTGTTGGCGATGGCGGTGTTGATGACCTCGGCCAGCGACCCCGCACCGGCGGGGCCCATCAGGGGACGCGCGGAAATCAGGTTGGTGAAATAGAGGCCGGGAATGCCCATCTGTTTGGCCTTCTGCACCACGGGGGTGGTTCCGATGGCCAGATCCGGCCTGATCGCCTCCATCGCGGCGCAGTCGTCTTCCAGTGAGGCACGATACTTGACCTTCACGCCCCGCGCCGCCAGCCATTCGGCATCCCAGCGCGACGCTTCGGTTTTCGGGCAGGCGGTGCCGACATAGGGCACGTTCGCACCCGACTCGATCAGCAGGCGCGCGACCAGCAGTTCGCTGCCCTCATAGCCCGACAGGGTGATCGTGCCGGTTATCGGGGTGGCCGCCAGAGCACCCCGGATCGCGGGGAGGAACGCGTTCTGGGCGGCGGCCACCTTGTCGGCAGACAGCCCGAAGGCCGCGCCGATATTCTTCAGCCACTCGGCGGTGCCGTCGTGGCCCACGGGCGCACTGCCCACGATGGGTCGGCCGGCGGCCTGAAATTCGCGGGTGGCGGCGGTATAGAACGGATGGATCGCCGCGGCGACGCCACAATCGAGTGCCGCGTAAAGCTCGCGCCATTCCCGGCAGGGCACGACCGGACCGGCGGCCAGACCCATGGGGGCGAGCATCGCGCCGATCATCATCGGATCGGCGGGAAACATCTCGCCCAGCAACGCGACGGTGGGGCGGTCCGCCTTGCCACCGGCGGGCCTCGCCACCGGCCCCGCCATGGCTTCCCGGCGCGCA
>JBGTLJ010000569.1:0-10481 GCA_041744175.1 Oceaniglobus sp.
CGCGGCAGTCGCCGCGCGTGGCCCAGGAGCCGAAACAGTGGTTGTCCGGGTCGAGGCGATCAGCCGGAACGACACGGTTCACGCCTATTGGCGCACCATCGCCGACGAATTCGAATCCCGCCGCGCAGGCACGACGATCGAAATCATGCACCGGCCCGGCGGGCGATATCAGGTTGAGCTCATGTCGATCCTTGGATCGGAACATCCGCCCGACATCCTGTACACATGGGGCGGCGGTCATCTGAACGCCTTGCGTGAGGCTGGGTTCGCGCGTGACCTGACCCAACAGATGTCGGACGGCTGGGCGCTGGAGTTCAAGCCCGGAGCCTTGCAGAACTACACTCATGATGGCCGCATTCATGGCGTTCCCATGCACATGTCGCTGGTGTCGCTCTACGTCAACACCGCAGTTCTGGACCGTGCAGAAATCTCTCTGGACCGGATGGAAACCTGGGATGGCTTCCTTGCCGTCGTCGACGAACTGCGCAGCCGCGACATCACCCCCGTTGCCATCGGAGGCAGTGAAATCTGGCCGTTCTCACTTTACTTCGGCAGTCTTGCCCAACAGATCGGCGGGCGGCGGGTGTTCGAAAGTGCCCTTTCTGGCGAAGGTCAGGGGTTTCAGGCGCCTGCCTTCGTTCAGGCGGGGCAGGAACTGGCGCGTCTGGGCGCACTGGATCCGTTCCAGAGGGGTTTTGTTGACATGGACGACGGCGAGGCGGTCGAGATGGTCGCCCGCGGTGAAGCGGCGATGGTGCTGACCGGCAACTGGCGGCTGGAAAAAATGCGCTGGAGCTGGCCGGGCGGCGAAACCGCAATGCGCGCCCAGATGCGGCGCCTGGATTTTCCGCAGGTCCAGGGATCGGTGCCATCGAACGGACCGGTAGAGACGTTCGGCGGCGCGGACGGTTTCGCCGTGAACAGTGCGGCGCCCGAAGTCGCCATCGATTTCCTGCGTGTGCTGACCGGGCGTGACGTTCAGAGCCGCATGGCAGAGATTGCCGCAGATGTCCCGTCGGTTTCGGGGTCGGACCTGAACGTCGCAGATCCCGAACTTGGCAGGGTCGCCAACACGTTGCTTCAGAGCGGGTACCATCAGCTTTATTACGACCAGGCGCTCGGCCCGGTTGCCGGTGACGTCCTGAACGATGCCGCTCTGCGGGTTGCGACGGGCACGCTTTCGGCATCGGACGCCGCCATGACGATAGACGCGGCATGGGACGATGTGCTGGCCGGCGTCGCCACGGGCGGTCAGCCCGGATCCGTTGCCGCCGAATAAACAGGACACGGATTTGGCGCAGACCACCCATGAGGCGGACGAGGACGCGCGCAACCGCGACATCAGGATCTATGTGAATGGCGCCATCGTGCACCGCGATCAGGCGGTTGTGTCGGTTTATGACAGCGGCTTTCTTCTGGGCGACGGGATGTGGGAGGGGATGCGCCTGTATCGCGGAAAATGGGCGTTTTTTGACGATCACATGAACAGGTTCTTTGACAGCTGCAAGGCGGTTTCGCTGGATGTGGGGATGGACCGTGCGGGGATACTGGACGCGCTGACCCGGACCGCCGCGGCCAACGGGATGACCGATGACGTGCATTGTCGGCTGATGCTGACGCGGGGGGTAAAGGTGAAACCGTTCCAGCACCC
The DNA here is from genome assembly GCA_041744175.1 of Oceaniglobus sp. Lineage (GTDB taxonomy): Bacteria > Pseudomonadota > Alphaproteobacteria > Rhodobacterales > Rhodobacteraceae > Oceaniglobus. The sequence goes on from JBGTLJ010000569.1 coordinate 1,652, forward strand.
GTCGCTGTCGCAATCCGGACCGACGCTGGTCATCATCATGGAACACTCAAAGCCCGTCAACCGATTGCAATCGAAGGGTATTCGTCTGGCCACGGTGCCCCAGATCCGAGGGATGCCGATGGCGCAGGACCCCAAGCTGAACAGTCATTCCAAGCTGAACTGTGTGATCGGATGTCTCCAGGCCGAGGCAGCCGGGGCCGATGAGGCGCTGATGCTGGACCCGCAAGGCTTTGTAAACACGACGAATGCCTGCAATTTCTTCATCGTGCGGCGGGGCGAGGTCTGGACCAGTACCGGGGATTACTGCATGAACGGAGTGACCCGGGCCAAGGTGATCGAGCTGTGCCAGCGCGAAGGTATCCCATTGTTCCAGAAAAACTTTTCGCTCTATGAGGCTTACGCTGCCGATGAGGCGTTCCTGACCGGGAGCTTTGGTGCCCAGACGCCGGTGGCCAGCATCGACGGCAAGCCGGTGGGCGACGGATCGCGACCGGTGACGGCGCGGATCCAGACGCTTTACCGCGAACTGATCACGGCGGATACCGGCGGCTGACTTGGCGGAATGCGGTGTATGATTTGCGTGTGACCTGCGTATGACATTCGTATGTACAAAATGTCTGCACATATCGGGCGCACGCGGGGTTAGAAATCCCAGAGATCCTCGGGTCAGGCCCGAGGATGACGGCGCGCGCGGGGAGATGATCCGTCAGACCGCGACCCTGGCAAAGATGCAGGCGAACCCGAGGGCAACGAGCAGGGCGCGTTTCACCAGCCCGCCCCGTCCGATCAGACCGTAGGAGATGAGGGTCAGGCCGACCCCGACCCGCAGGAAGGCCCAGAGCGCCAGCAGCGGGTGGGTGGCGATGCGGATCAGGTTTTCGTTGGCGATCATGCCGAGCGGGATCAGGTACAGCCCGACGCCCAGCGCCATGGAGGTGATCGCCACCTTCAGCCAGTTTTCCCCGACCATCCCGGCGGCGATGAACACTGCGCCGCAGACCGGCGGCGTGATGGTGGACAGCAGCGCGAACCAGAACACGAACAGATGCGCCTGCAACGGCTCCAGCCCCAGCTGGATCAGGGCCGGTCCGGCGACCGACACGCAGATGACGTAGGCGGCGGTGGTCGGAACCTCCATCCCCAGCAGGAGGCAGGCGAGCGCGGTGAGCAGCAGTGCCGGCCAAAGCTGCCCCCCGGCACCCGACAGGATCACCGAGGTCAGTTTCACGCCAAGCCCGGTGATCCCGAGCACGCCGATGACGATCGACGCACAGATGATGATGGATCCGATCATTGCCACCTGCCGCCCGACGGCGATGCAGGCATCTGCCAGCCGGGCGAGGCCCTGTCGCACGTCGAACCCCGGGCGGATGTCGAAGAAGAGCGCGGCGATGGCCACCGTTATGGCAAGGGCAGCGGCGTACTGCGGGGTAAAGCCGAGAACGAACATCGCTCCGAGAAGGACGGTGAAGGGGACGGCGAAAAATGCCGAGGTGATCCAGACTGCGCGGCGCGTCGGGCGTTGATCGGCGGGCACGCCCCGAAGGTCGTAACGCTGGGCATAGGAGTTGATACCCATCCAGACGGCGAGGAAATAGAGGATCGCGGGCAGGATCGCGGCCAGCATGATCTGGGCGTAAGGCACGCCGGTCAGTTCGACCATCACGAAGGCGCCCGCGCCCATCAGCGGCGGCATGATCTGGCCGCCCGAGGAGGCGACAGCCTCTACCGCCGCAGATAGCCGTTTGGGATAACCGAGGCGTGTCATCGCGGGCAGGGTGATTGCGCCGGTGCTTGCCACGTTGGCGCTGGCGCTGCCCGAGATCGATCCGAAAAGGGCGGAGGACAGGACCGACACCTTGGCCGCGCCGCCGTTCAGGCGGCCCGCGGCTGCTGCGGCGACGTTCATGAACCCCTGCCCCGCCTCGCCCCCGTTCAGGATCGCGCCGAAGATCACGAAGATCGCGACGACCCCGACCGACACGCCCGTCAGGCTGCCCCAGAGACCGCCTTCGGCGATGGTAAGGGTGCCGAGGAAGCTGGCCAGCGGGGTGCCGGAATGGCCGAACTCGCCGGGAATGTGCTGACCGAACAGGCCGTAGAGCAGGGCCGCGAGGGCGACGAGCGGCAGCGGCCAGCCGATCATGCGGCGGGCGGATTCTATGACGATGGCGATCAGGGCGAGGGCCATGGCAATCTGGGCAGGGCCTTCGAGGAACCCGTACTGGTCGCGCAGGGCGGTGTGGTTCACGGCGATCCAGATACACAGCGCGATGCCGGTGGCGGTGATGATCGCGCCGGTGATGCGGGCGCCGCCGACGGCGCCGGGGAGGAACACGAATGGCAGCAGGACCGCCATGTGCAGCGGACGCGCCACGAGGTTCGGCACGAGGCCGTAGGCGACAAGGCCGAGGTGGTAGAGCAGGACTATGGCGCCGAGGGCGACCCAGAGGGGGCGGGTGTCAGGCATGATTGGATACAGAGTGGGACTTTTGGCCCCGTGCAGAAAGATAAATGAGGGCATCCCCCGAACCGAGGGGTGGGGGTTTATCCCCCGCCCCGTGGGGGCGGTTCGGGGGATGCCCGGCGTGGCCGCCGGGCGGGCGCTTCACCTCTATCGCGTCCTGCCCTGTCACCCCGGAGTTACTCAGCACCCCGCCCCTTCAACTCCAGCCGCCGGGCGTGCAGCACGGGTTCGGTGTAGCCCGAGGGCTGGTCGCGCCCCTTGAACACCAGATCGCAGGCGGCGCGGTAGGCGATGCCGTCGAACCCCGGCGCCATGGGGCGATAGGACGGATCGCCGGCGTTCTGCTGATCGACCACGGCGGCCATTTTTTCCATCGCCGTTTGCACGAGGTCGCGCGACACGACGCCGTGGTGCAGCCAGTTGGCGATGTGCTGGGCCGAGATGCGGCAGGTGGCGCGGTCTTCCATCAGGCCGACATCGTTTAGGTCGGGCACCTTGGAACAGCCGACCCCCTGATCGATCCAGCGCACCGCGTAGCCAAGGATGCCCTGGGCGTTGTTTTCGACCTCTCGGCGCTTCTGGTCTTCCGTCCATTTTTGATAGGTGGCCAGCGGGATGTCGAGCACGGTGTCCACATAGGCGCGGCGGCCGGCCTTTTTCAGCCGTGCCTGCACGGCGAACACATCGACCCTGTGATAGTGCAGCGCGTGCAGCGTGGCGGCGGTGGGCGACGGCACCCATGCGCAGTTTGCGCCGGATTTGGGATGCTCGATCTTCTGTTCCAGCATCGCCGCCATCAGGTCCGGCATCGCCCACATGCCCTTGCCGATCTGGGCGCGCCCCGACAGGCCGCATTCCAGCCCGATGTCCACGTTCTGGTTTTCATAGGCGCCGATCCAGGCCTTGCGCTTGATGAAATCCTTGCGGGAGAACGCGCCCGCCTCCATGGAGGTATGGATCTCGTCGCCGGTGCGGTCGAGAAAGCCGGTGTTGATGAACGCGACACGGTGACGGGCGGCGCGGATGCACTGCTTGAGGTTCACGCTCGTACGGCGTTCCTCGTCCATGATGCCGATCTTGACAGTGTTTCCGGGAAGTCCCAGCGCATCTTCGATGTGATCGAAGGTCCTGACGGCGAATTCGACCTCTGCGGGGCCGTGCATCTTGGGTTTCACGATGTAGACCGAGCCCTGCATGGAATTGCCGAAGTCCCGGTCGGCGCCGCGTTTGAGGTCATGCATGGCGATGAGGGTGGTGATCATCGCGTCCATCAGCCCCTCGTAGGCTTCGGCGCCGTCGCGGGTCAGGATTGCGGGGTTGGTCATCAGGTGACCGACATTGCGGATCAGCATCAGCGCCCGGCCCTTGACGGTGACGTCGCCCTGCGGGCCGTGATAGGTGCGGTCGGCGGCAAGGCGGCGGGTGATGGTGCGCCCGTTCTTTTCCAGCTTTTCGGTCAGATCGCCGGTCATCAGGCCCAGCCAGTTGGCATAGGCGTGGGTCTTGTCCGGGCCATCGACGCAGGCGACGCTGTCCTCGCAATCCATGATCGCGGAAACCGCGCTTTCCAGCCGCACGTCGGCAAGGCCCGCCTGATCGCGCGCGCCGATGCGGTGTGTGCGGTCGAACACCAGTTCGACGTGCAGGCCATGATTGACCAGCAGCACCGACGCGGGGGCGCGGGGGTGACCGGTGTGGCCGACGAATTGCGCGGGATCGGACAGCGGCATGTCGTCGATCAGCAGCGCGCTGTCGCGGACATGATAGCGGCGGGCATCGGCATGGCTGGTGCCGTCGATGGGGAAGGATTCGTCGAGGAACACCCGTGCGCGCGCGATGACGCGGGCGCCGCGGCCCTTGTCGTAGCCCCCGGTGGGGGGCGGGCTGCCCATGGCGTCGGTGCCGTAGAACGCATCGTAAAGGCTGCCCCAGCGGGCGTTCGCCGCGTTCAGCGCATAGCGGGCATTGGTGATCGGCACCACGAGCTGCGGGCCGGGGACGCTGGCGATCTCGGGGTCGGTGTTGGCGGTGTCGATGGTGAAATCGTCGCCCTCCGGCAGCAGATAGCCGATGTCGGTCAGGAACGCCACATAGGCCTGGTGATCGTGGGGCTGGTTCCTGCGCGCGATGTGCCACTGGTCGATCTGCGCCTGCAGGCTGTCGCGTTTTTCCAGCAAAGCGCGGTTTTCCGGGGCGAAATCGTGCAGCAGGGCAGAGAATGCGCGCCAGAAGGCACCGCGGTCCACCCCGGTGCCCGGCAGCGCCCGGGTGTCGATGAAATCGGCCAGGTCGGCGTCAACCTGCAAACCTTCTATGTTTCTGCGATCCGTCACGTTGGCCCCCGGTGTCTGATGCGTCGCGGCAACCTAGAAACATCGCGGTCCGCTTACAACCGGTGACGGCGCGCTAGCCAGAACCGATCAGGATGCCCGCCGCCAGTACAAGGGCACCGCCCAGCACCACCTGCATGGCGGCGCGCCAGAACGGCGTTTCCATGAACCGGTTCTGGATCCAGGCGATCGCCCAAAGCTCCACGAACACCACCGCCATGGCGACGGCGGTGGCGGTCCAGAAATCGGGGATCAGATAGGGAAGCGCGTGGCCGAGCCCGCCCAGCGTTGTCATCACCCCCGACGCCACACCGCGTTTCACGGGGCTGCCGCGCCCCGAGATCGCGCCGTCGTCGCTGGCCGCTTCGGTGAAGCCCATGGAAATCCCGGCCCCGACCGACGCGGCAAGACCGACGAGGAAGGTCTGCCAGGTGTCGCCGGTGGCGAAGGCGGCGGCGAAGATCGGCGCAAGGGTGGACACCGACCCGTCCATCAGCCCCGCAAGCCCCGGCTGCACCCAGGTCAGGATGAACTGGCGGTGCGCGGTGCGTTCTTCGGCCGTGCGGGTATCGTCGGTCAGGTGTTCCAGCGTCAGCGCGTCGGCCAGATCCGAATGCCCCGCCTCTGCCGTCGCCAGATCGCCCAGCAGGCCGCGGGTGGCGGCGTCGCGGGTCCGGGCGGCCGCCTTGCGATAGAATGCCTCTGCATCGCGCTCCATCGCCTCGGCCTCGTCGCGGATCCGGTCGAGCGCGAGGTTTTCAATCAGCCAGACAGGGCGGCGCGCATAGAAGCCCGAGACGTGTTCGCGCCGGATCAGCGGAATGACCTCGCCGAACCGGCTGCGGTGAAGGTCAATCAGGCGGCGGCGGTGCCCGTCCTCTTCCACCGCCATGCCGTCGAACACTGCGGCAGAGCCGGGATATTCAGCGCGCAGACCCTGGGCATAGGTCCGGTAGATCCGGGCGTCGTCCTCTTCCGAGGAGATGGCGAGAGCGAGGATTTCCTGTTCTGACAGATCGGCGAACCGTCGTCGGCTGGACACTCCGGGGATCATGGGCGGACCCTTGTTAGAAAGTTTTTTCAGCTAGCGCGGCGTGGCCCGAACGCAAGACTGGATCACAAGGCCGCCGTACGGACTATCAAATCTGCCACAAGAGCATTCCTTGCCCAAGCTGAACCCCATGGTCTAGGATGGGACCGATCGGGGACGGCGGTGGATACATTGGACGACGGCATCAAGAAGGGGCGCAAGTTCGCGCAGGTCCTTGAGGGCGCGCGGGCAGTGTTCCTGCGCGACGGGTTCGAGGGCGCGAGCGTCGATGACATCGCCCGCGAGGCGGACGTGTCCAAGGCGACGCTCTACAGCTATTTCCCGGACAAGCGGTTGCTGTTCATGGAGGTGGCGCGCGGTGAATGCGGCCGTCAGGCGGACACCGCGATGGCTGGCATCGACATGTCGGCGGGACCCCGCACCGTGCTGCACGAGGCCGGATCGCACATGATCCGGTTCTTCCTGTCGGATTTCGGCCAGAAGGTGTTCCGAATCTGCGTTGCCGAAACAGACCGGTTCCCCGAGCTGGGTCAGCAATTCTACGACAGCGGCCCGGCGGTGGTGGAACGTACACTGTGCCGCTATTTCGATCTGGCCATCGGGCGGGGCGAACTGGCTATCGACGACCGGGTGCTGGCGGCGCACCAGTTCGCCGAATTGTGCAAGGCGCAGCTGTTTCCGCGGCTTGTGTTCGGATTGCAGACGCGGTTCGCGCCGGAGGAAATCGAAAGGGTGATCGGCGGCGCGGTCGAGATGTTCGTGGCGCGCTATGGGGTCGCCCCGAAGGCCTAGCGCGTGTTGCGGCCAAGCCAATTCATTGTCCTGCCCGAACCTGTTTCCGGGCACGCTCTGTCCCCGGGCAGATAGATGAACGCCGCGATTCCGGTTGGCCGTGATGCGCCTAGAGCGTGTCGCGTTGAATTGAATTCAGCAGGCTTCCCGAACGCGTTTGCAATTGCAAACGCTGCCTCGGCCTGTCTGCTGAAAACACGAGCCCGATTAAACGCGACACGCTCTAGTCGACGCGGCGCAGGTGGAACTGGCTGCCGACCTTCTTTGTCTCGAACCGCTTGAGATCCTGCACCAGATCGCTGAGCTTGCGCTTGCCGTAGGTTCGGGTGTCGAAATCGGGATTGTCGGCCATGATGTACTGGCCCAGCGGGCCGAGCGCGTACCATTCGTCGTCCTGGTCGATCTTGTCCATCGCCTTGAGGATCAGCGGCACGGCGTTGATCGGCGGCTGCTTTTCCGACGGCGCGGGGGTTTCGCCGCGCGCCGCGGGGATGGGGATGTCGTCGACGATGTTCTCGATCAGGATGAACCGGTTGCAGACGTTGCGCAGGGATTCGGGCGCCTTGCCTTCGCCGATGCCGATCACGTCCAGCCCCTGTTCGCGGATCCGGTTCGCCAGCGCGGTGAAATCGCTGTCGGAACTGACCAGCACGAAGCCGTCGAAACGGCCGGTGTGCAGGATGTCCATGGCGTCGATGACAAGGCCGATGTCGGAGGCATTCTTGCCCTTGGTGTTGGCGGTTTCCTGATGCGCCACGAGGCCCAGGGCGCGAACGGACACGCTCCAGTTGGTCATCTGGCCCGCCGACCAGTCGCCATAGACCCGGCGCAGGGCCGGTTCGCCGAACGATGTGATTTCCTTCAGGATCGCGCCGGCGTATTTGGCGGGAATGTTGTCGGCGTCGATCAGGACGGCATATAGCGGGCGCACGTTGTCTTTCATGGTCCTGCCATAGCAGATCGGTACGACTTTGCCAGAGCCGGCGGTTCCGCGGCGGCGGGTTTTCACAGTGCCTGTGCGCGGGGCGCATCTGACGCGGCCTGGCGGATCGGGACGGAATTGGATGACGGCAGGATCGCAAGGGTCTATTGCGGCTGATCCGGGCCCTCTGCGAACCGGTCGTACGGAGCCGCCTTTCGGGATGGCCGTCTTTGGCGAAAGGTTGACCCGGTGCCGTGCACTGGTGGGGGCAATGCAAACACGGCACCGGGCTGAAGCGTCCTTCGCTCTGACACCCTTATTGTGGGCCGGAACGGCGCCGGTTGGGCCGAGCCGTGGAATTGGCGCGGTCTTTTCATGGCGGCATTGGGGCAGCGGGCAAAGTGCCGGCCGAGGCGGCGGGCGCTTCGGACACGGTGTGGGGCAATGGCTGTCGCTTGCGTTCCGCGCCGGTTCTGGGCAAGGTCCGACGGATGACCGTGCAGCCGCCGACCCCGTTTCCGCAAGTCCGCGATCCGTATGACAGGGTGGCGTTCGACCGCCACGAGCTTGGGGTCATCCTCACGCTTTACGGGCGGATGGTGGCGGCGGGAGAGTGGCGCGACTATGGCATGTCGTTCCTGCGTGACGTCGCGGTGTTCGCGGTGTTCCGGCGCACCGCCGAAAACCCGATCTACCGGATCGAAAAGCGCCCCCGCCTGCGCGGGCGGCAGGGCCAGTACGCAGTGATCGCCATGGACGGCCAGATCCTGAAACGCGGCGGCGATCTGCGCACGGTGCTGCGGGTGCTGGAGCGCAAGCTGATCCGCGCCGTGGACTAACCCGAACGATCCGGGGCGGGGTGGCAAAGGGTCCTTTTCTGGCGGCGGTTCAGGGAAACAGGCGGCGGCGGGCGATGACAGGGCCGCCGCCTGCCGCCGCGATCCGGTCGATTGCGGCGGCAATGGGTTCGTACCGGCTGGTCATGCCATAGGCGGTGGCGTGGATCATCGTGGCGTCGTCGCAGACCAGCGCGACGTGGCCGTCCCAGAAGATGACGTCATTGCGCCGCAGCGGCGCGGTGTCGACCAGCGGAATGCCAAGGGCGTTTGCCTGCTGATCGGAATCGGCGGGGCAGCCGATGCCCGCCGCGAGGCACGCCGCCTGCACCAGACCGGAACAGTCGATCCCGTCGCCCGTGTTGCCGCCCCAGAGGTAGGGCGTGCCCAGGAACAGCGCGGCGGTTTGCGCGGGGTCGGGCAGCGCGGCGC
>JBGTLJ010000570.1:0-1911 GCA_041744175.1 Oceaniglobus sp.
GGCCGCCATCGACCGGTCTTTCGCCGACATGGTCGCGCACAACCGCCGTTCGGCGAAGTCCCATTCGGGGATCTGGCGCGATCTTGCGGTGCGCAAGCGCAAGACCGAGGCCGAGGCGCAGCTTGGCCCCGTGGTCGCCGCAGGAGCGAGGTACGGGGTGGCCACCCCGCTGAGTGCGCGGCTGCAGGCGATGATCGCAGAGATCGAGGCCGGATCGCGCCCCCTGTCGGCGGAAAACCTGACTGATCTGGCGGGGGTGACGGCGTGATCGTCGGGTTCGAGGGGCGCCGGGTGATCGTCACGGGGGCGGCCCACGGGTTCGGGCGGGCCATCGCCCATGGCTTTGCCGCGCGCGGTGCCACGGTGCATGCGCTGGATGTCAATGCCGAAGGGCTGGAACAGACGGTCGCCATGGCGGGCGGCGCGGTTCAGAGCGCTCTGGTCGATGTCGGCGACCGCGCGGCGGTGCAGGATGCGGTGGCCGGTATCGAACGGGCGGGCGGCGGCATCGACATTCTGGTCAACAACGCGGGCGGTGTGTGCGGCCAGGTCGGGCGGCCCATCGAGGAGATCGATGCCGCCGACTGGCAGGCGATCTTCGACGTGAACCTGTCGGGCGCGTTCTTCATGGCCCAGGCCGTTGCCCCGGCGATGAAGCGTGCGGGGGCCGGGCGGATCGTGAACATCTCGAGCGGCGCCGGACGGTCGATCAGCCTGACGGGCATTCAGGCCTATGCCAGCGCCAAGGCCGGGCAGATCGGTCTGACCCGGCAGCTTGCCCACGAACTGGGGCCATGGGGCATCACGGTGAACTGCATCGCGCCGGGCTTCGTGCGCTCCAACCCGACGACCGAACGCCAGTGGGACGCCATGGGCGAGGCCGGACAGGAACGGGTTCTGGGCAACATCGCGCTGCGCCGTCTGGGTACGCCCGACGATATCGCCCATGCGGTGATGTTCCTTGCGTCGGATTTCGCCGGCTGGATCAGCGGCGAGACCCTGGGCGTGGATGGCGGCAAATGAGTGCGGTCGAGGCATGGCTGGCCGCCCACGAGGCGGAGGCGGTCGAGACCCTGGCCGCGTTCTGCAGGATCCCAAGTGTGTCGGCAGACCCGGCATTTGCCGACGGAATAAGGGACGGCGCGGCGTTTGTCGCCGACGCGCTGACGCGGGCGGGCTTTCCATCCGTCGAGGTGATCGCCACCGGCGGCCACCCCTGCGTCGTTGCCGAGCGGTGCGAGACCCCCGGCGCGCCGACGATCCTGGTCTACGGGCATTACGACGTCCAGCCGCCCGATCCGCTGGACAAATGGCGATCCGAACCGTTTTCGCCCGAGATCCGCGACGACAGGCTTTATGCGCGCGGCGCATCCGACGACAAGGGGCCGATGCTGATCCCGATCATGGTGGCGCGGGCATTTCACGAAACCTCCGGGCAACTGCCCCTGAACGTCAAGGTGTTCATCGAGGGCGAGGAGGAATCCGGCAGCCCGCATCTGGATGCCACGGTCGCGGCGCTGAAGGACCGGCTGGCCTGCGATGTGGTGATCTCGGCAGACGGTGCCATGTGGCGCGCCGATCTGGCGTCGATGACCGTGGCCAGCCGCGGTCTGGTCGCACTTGATGTCACGGTCGAGGGCGCGGCCAAGGATCTCCATTCCGGGCGCCACGGCGGGTCGGCCCCGAACCCGATCCGCGCGCTGGCACAGATGCTGACGACAATGCACGACGCGGCGGGCAACGTCACACTCGACGGGTTCGCCGACGGGGCCCGGGCCCCCGATCCCAAGATCGAGGCGGCGATCCGCAGCGTCGGGTTCGACACCGCGCGCTATTTCGAGGATATCGGCGCGGCCCCGCCCGATCCGCTGCCGGATGGCGTGGACATGCTGACCCGCCAGTGGCTGATCC
>JBGTLJ010000571.1:0-4354 GCA_041744175.1 Oceaniglobus sp.
CGGACAGGATCACCCGGCGCCCATCGGGCAGATCCATGTTGCGCATCGTGGGGTCGAGTGTCGCAAAGAGCATGTCCTTGGCCAGCACCTCCGCCCCGGTGATGCGGTTGAAAAGCGTCGATTTTCCGGCGTTGGTGTATCCGACCAGGGCGACGATGGGATAGGGCACCTTGGCGCGCGCGGCACGGTGCAGTTCGCGGGTCCTGACCACCTTGCCCAGCTGCTTTTTCAGGCGCACGAGCTGGTCGTCGATGGCGCGCCTGTCGGCCTCGATCTGCGTCTCGCCGGGGCCGCCGACAAATCCGAGCCCGCCGCGCTGGCGTTCGAGGTGGGTCCAGGCGCGCACGAGGCGGGTGCGCTGGTAGGACAGCGCCGCCATTTCCACCTGAAGCACGCCTTCGCGGGTGCGCGCCCGGTCGGAAAAGATCTCCAGGATCAGTCCGGTGCGGTCCAGCAGCTTGACCTGCCATTCCTTTTCGAGATTGCGCTGCTGCACCGGCGACACCGGCCCGTCGATCAGCACCAGCCCGATCTCTGCGTCGTGCAGACGGTCCTTCAGTTCGGCAATCTTGCCCTTGCCGAACAGCATTCCGGGCGCGAGCTTGGGCAGGCGCACGACCTCTCCGCCCGCCACTTCGAGATCGGGAAGTGCCGCCGCCAGCGCCAGCGCCTCTTGCAGCGCCACATCGGGATCGCGTCGGTCGCGGTCGGATTTTATGTCGGGATGCAGCACCCAGGCGCGCATCGCCTGGACCGCCGTTTCATCCATGGTTATTCTTCGCCGTCATAGAGATTGATCGGCTGCGACGGCATGATGGTGGAAATCGCGTGCTTGTACACAAGCTGGGATTGTCCATCGCGGCGCAAAAGCACGCAAAAGTTGTCAAACCACGTGATGACGCCTTGCAATTTCACCCCGTTGATCAGGAAAATCGTGACCGGAACCTTGGTCTTGCGCACATGATTAAGGAAGGCATCTTGCAGATTCTGTCTGTCTCCGGCCATTTGTCCCGTCCAAACCTTTTTTCTTGGCCCCTGCTGCGGAGCGTATTTCAAACCCCTGCAATATGAAACGGCTTTTGCGAAGAATCCAGTGCCAATAAGGGTTTGTCGCGAAACCCCGAGGCGCGGTGTCAGCGGCGCCAGAACCCGGGATTGAGCAGGGCGATCAGCGCCAGCGTTTCAAGGCGCCCAAGCACCATGGCGGCTGCGAATATCACACGCGCCGGATCGCCGAGTTCGGCCATGGCGATGGGCACGGTGGCGGCCAGGGTCACCAGTGGCCCGGTGGTGGAAAGCGCGGCCGCCGTCAGCACCGTGGCGTTCTCGAACCCGATGCCGGTGAGCGAGAACGCCATCATGACCAGCGCGACCGACAGTGCGAACAGCATGAAAAAGATCCATGCCACGTAAGCGCCCTTGCGACGGATCCTGCGTTCTGCCTTGCCCGACCCGCCCACCGATGTGGGATGGACGAGCTTTTCCAGCTCTCGCATCCCGTGCTTGTAGAGCGCGTAGATGCGCAAAAGCTTGACGCCGCCCGCCGTCGTCGCCACGCCGCCGCCGATCAGCGCCAGCCCGATCAGCACCAGCCCCGGCGTTTCCAGCCCCGACCAGTTGCGCGACATTTCCCAGTCGGCGCTTTCGAACCCGGCGGTGGTCAGGAACGACAGCGATGTGAAGATCCCGCCCCAGAGCGCGCGCAATGCCCGCTCCAGCGACATCTGGCCCTCGATCTCATAGGCGCCGACCCAGTGGCGCGCGAACAGGAACAGCGGCAGCGCCATGATGCAGAACAGCCCCATCTGAAGCTCGGGATCGCGGCGCAGGGCGCGCCAGCCGGTGCCGCTGTAGTCGCTGGAAAACGTCTGCCGCGACACTGCGAAGAACAGGAAGGCGAAGATCAGCATTTCGCTGGCGACGCCGCCGCCCCCGCCCTGCCCGGTGGTGATGCCGCTGGTGGACAGGGTGGACATGGCGCGGCAGACCGCCGCCAGCGGCGATTCGCCCGCCGTCAGCAGGCCGACCCAAAGTGTCAGGGTCAGGCCGCCGTAGATCGGCGCCAGACGCATGAAGAAGCGCACCAGCCGCTGCGAGCCGTCGGCGACGCGCTGGATCTGGCTTGCCGTCGGGCTTGTGCCTTCGCCGATGCTGCCGTCCGACAGGACTTCGAACCCGCCGAGGTTCATCGGTGCGATCAGCGCCACCGCCGACACCCAGACCAGCAGCCCGCCAAGCCAGCCCACCAGCGCGCGCCACAGATGCAGGCTGTCGGGCAGGCGGGCGGGTTCGTAAAGAGTGGTCCCGGTGGTGGTCATCGACGACACCATTTCGAACCAGGCGCTGGAAAACCGGGTGGATTGCAGCGCCTCGTAGAACGGCACCGCCATCAGCGCCGGGATCAGGGTGAACGCCGCGACCAGGGTGATCAGGTAGCCGCGCGCGCGGCGGGTGACGATCATGCCGTTGGTGGCAACGCCGATCAGCGCCGTGATGATCCCGAACAGCAGGAAGGAATAGAAGAACGCCCGCGCCACGTGCCTGTCGCCGATCGCATAGGCATGGGCGGCGGGCACCGCCATCGCCGCCGTGGCGATGCCCATCAGGATCACGATCAGCGGCAGCCGGACCAGCAGGCGTTCCATCACCGCGCCATCAGAAGAAATCGATGCTGACCTGGAACAGCCGTTCGACCTCCAGTACGTCCTTGGTCAGCGCGAAGATCACGATCACGTCGCCCTCTTCGATGCGGGTGCTGCCGCGCGGGGTGATGACGGTGTCGCCCTTGCGGACCGCGCCCACCAGCACGCCTTCGGGAAAATCGATGTCGCGCACAAGCTGGCCCGCGATCGGCGAGGTGGACAGCACCTGCGCCTCGATCACCTCTGCCTCGGCATCGCCGATGGAATAGACGCCGCGCACCCGGCCCTGGCGGACGTGGCGCAGGATGCTGCTGACGGTGGTGGAGCGCGGGTTGATGAAGGCGTCGATGTCCAGCGGCCCCATGAGCGATTGCAGGGTGGGGTCGTTGACAAGGCAGATCGCCATCCGGCAGCCCGCCGCCTTGGCGCGCACCGCTGCCAGCACGTTGACCTTGTCGTCGTCGGTAACCGCAAGGATCGCGTCGGCCTTGGCGATGCCCGCCTCTTCCAGCAGTTCGATGTTCAGCCCGTCGCCGTGCAGCACGATGGTACGTTCCAGGAGGTCCGCCGCCTGTTCGGCGATCGGGCGGGCGCGTTCGATGATCTTGACGCGGACCCTGTCAGAACGCTTTTCCAGCGCCGATGCCACCGCCAGCCCGACATTGCCGCCGCCGACGATCACCACCCGGTGCTGCTTGGCGATCGTCTTGCCGAAGATCTCAAGGGTGCGCATCACGTCGTCGCGGTGGGACAGGACGTAGATCTGGTCGTCCTCGAACAGCTGGTCGCCGGCATCGGGCGCGAACAGCGCGTTGCCGCGCCGCACCCCGACCACGATGGCGCGCAGGGTCGAGAACAGGTCGGTCAGCTGTCGCAGCGGCGTGTTCAGCACCGGGCATTCGGGATCGAGAGCGATCCCCAGAAGCTGGGTCTGGCCGTCGAGAAAGCTTTGGGTGTCGAAGGCGACGGGGGCGGCGAGGCGGCGCAGCGCGGCCTCCGCCACCTCGCGTTCGGGGCTGATCACCACGTCGATGGGCATGTGGTCGCGGCGGTAAAGATCGGAATAGATCGTGTTCAGATAGGACTGGCTGCGCAGGCGGGCGATCTTGCGCGGCACGGCAAAAACCGAATGCGCCACCTGGCAGATGACCATGTTGACCTCGTCGCTGTGGGTCGCGGCGATCACCATGTCCGCGTCGCGCGCGCCGGCCCGGTCCAGCACATCGGGATATGAGGCGAAGCCGGTGATCCCCTGCACGTCCAGCGTGTCGGTGGCGCGGCGCACCAGATCGGCGTTGCTGTCCACCACGGTCACGTCGTTGCGTTCGCCCGACAGGTGCTTGGCGATCTGCCAGCCGACCTGTCCGGTGCCGCAGATGATGACCTTCATGGGAAATCCTTCCTTCGTCCCGCCGGAGCAGACCTTCCGGCGTTCCGCCAAAGCTGGACAAGTCTGCCGTTCGGTGAAAGCCTGCGGCGGCTTGGATCAGTCATGGCAAGAGAGGTGGGGGGACGCAATGCAAAAGCAGATGATGGGTCTGGTGCTGCTGTTTGCGGTTTCGGGATGCGCGCCCTATTCGGGATACTATCAGGCCGGGCAGAGCGTGGCGCGGCTTGAGGCCGACACCGTCGGATGCGAGGTGTCGGCCTTGCGCAACGTGCCGGTCAGCACGCAGATCGAACGCACGCCGCCGCGCGTCATTGCCGGGCGC
>JBGTLJ010000572.1:0-6232 GCA_041744175.1 Oceaniglobus sp.
CCCAGTCGAACATCAGCCGCGCCTCGGGCAGCCGCGCCGCCACCGCCGGTCCATCGCCGGGCCTGACCGAAATCCGCCAGACATCGTCGGTACTGCCCGCGAACATGGACGCATCGCCGATGTCGCGCCAGGTCTCGGCGCCGTTCATATCCACCGACCAGTCCCCCATCGACGACAGAAGCCCCCGCAACGCCTTGGCACGATAGGCAACCGACGCCTCGAACCCCTCGATCCGGATCAGCGTCTCACCGCCCGCCACATGGGCCGCCCCCGTGACCTCGTAAGGCGATCCCAGCGCCGCCGACAATGCCACGATGGCGCGGGCCACATCCAGCCCGCCAAGTCTCAGGGTCGCCTGCACCGCCGTGCGGGGCAGCACCTTGAACGACACCTCGCTCAGCACACCAAGCGTACCGTGCGATCCCGCCATCAGCTTGACCAGATCGTATCCGGTGACGTTCTTCATGACCCGTCCGCCGTTCTTGATCACGTCGCCCCGCCCGTCCACGAACCGCACCCCAATCAGGCTGTCGCGACATGCCCCCGCCTGGATGCGGCGCGGGCCTGACACGTTGCCGGCCACAATTCCGCCGATGGTCGGCGCACCATCGGTGCCCAGAAGCTTCCGGTGATCCATGGGCTCGAACGCCAGCCGCTGATTCTCGCTCGCCAGCGCCTCTTCCACCTCGGCCACCGGCGTACCGGACCGCGCCACCAGAGTCAGCGCTCCAGGCTCGTAAAGCGTGATGCCGTGCAGACCCGCGGTGCTCAGCCGGATGCCGTTGGTGGCCGGTCCGGGCCCGCGCGTTCCGCCGCCCTCGATCCACAGGGGACCGTCCGCGTCTCGCACCGCGACGCTCAGGTCTTTTTCATTCCCCGGCGACAGCATTTCGGCCCCGGGTTTCTCTTTCGCAAAAATACTCGGAACCCGACCCCGGCCTCACGCGGCACGGCGCGACTGGGAACTGGCCAGCGGAAACACCTTGGCGGGGTTCAGCAGCCATTTCGGATCAAACACGTCCTTGATCCGCATCTGCGCCTCAAGATCGGCCGGATCGTACTGATCCACCATCAGATCGCGCTTTTCGATCCCCACGCCGTGCTCGCCGGTGAGACACCCCCCCACCTCGACACATAGCCGCAAGATGTCGGCGCCCATCGCCTCGCACAGCTCCAGATCGCCCTCCTTGTTGGCGTCGAACAGGATCAGCGGGTGCATGTTGCCGTCCCCGGCATGAAACACGTTGCCCACGCGCAGACCGTACTGCAAGGACAATTCGCCGATCCGCTTCAGGACCCGTGGCAGCGCCGACACCGGGATCGTGCCGTCCAGGCACATGTAGTCGGCGATCTGGCCCATGGCGCCGAAGGCTGACTTGCGCCCCAGCCATATCCGCGCGCTTTCCTCCGGCGACGTGCTCTGGCGCAGTTCGACCGGATCGTGACGGGCGGCGATGTCCATGATCACGGCAAGCTGCTCGTCGATCTCGGCGTCGGATCCCTCGACCTCGACGATCAGGAGCGCCTCGCAGTCGGGATAGCCGGCATGGGCGAACTTTTCTGTCGCCTCGATGCAGAGCCGGTCCATGTATTCGATCGCCACGGGCAAAACGCCCGCCTTGATGATGGCTGTTACGCAGGCCCCCGCGACGATGGGATCGTTGAACGCCATCAGAACCGGACGCGCGCCCTCGGGTTTCCTGAGGATCCGCAGCGTCGCCTCGGTCACCACGCCAAGCTGTCCCTCGGATCCGCAGATGACACCCAGCAGGTCCAGCCCCGGCGCATCAAGATGGGCGCCGCCGATCTCCATGATCGTGCCGTCCATCGTCACCAAGGTGACGCCCAGCAGGTTGTTGGTGGTGACCCCGTATTTAAGACAATGCGCGCCGCCGCTGTTCATGGCGATGTTGCCGGCGATGGCGCAGGCCAGCTGCGACGAAGGGTCTGGGGCATAGAAGAACCCCTCGTCCTCAACCGCGCCGGTCACGCTCAGGTTGGTGCGGCCGGTCTGAACCCGGATCACCCGGTTGTCGTAATCGGTCTCCAGCACATCGGTGAGCCGCGCCACGCCCAGAATCACGCAATCCGCCGTGGGCAGAGCGCCTCCTGCCAGCGACGTGCCCGACCCGCGCGGCACCACCGGCACGCCCTCGTCGTGACAGATCTTGAGCACCGCCGCCACATGCTCGGTCGTGGACGGCAACACGACACAAAGCGGCGGACAGCTGTACGCGGTCAGGGCGTCGCATTCATAGGCCTTGGTTTCGCGCGGTTCATGGATCACCGCATCGGCGGGCAGAACCTTTTGCAGCCGCTCCACGATATGTGCCTTGCGCGACAGGATCGCGGCATTTGGGGTCGGCATGTCCATGGCGGGTCCTTCGCATTGACTGGTTACGTAATATTGCCAACCGCCTTGGCTGACAACCGGCATTCCATCGAACGACCTGTGCCTGCTGACCCCATCAAGTCTGCCCGGCAGGGTCAAGCACGACATGCCTGCCTTGGCCTCTTGCAAGATCCCGGGCCGGGTCATGCCGTCGAAGACAGCCGCTCCGTGGCGACAGGCGCTGCATGACAGTTGCTTCATCTTGCGCACGAACCGCTCTAGGGTCGGTGCCATGACCCTGATCGACCGCCTGTCACTGCTGACGCCCCTTGATGCCGCCGCACTCGCGGTGCTGCTGGTCTGCTGGCTGGGCATCGGCTGGTGGATCGAACGGATCGGGGCCACGCGCCCCTCGGTGACGGTGATCATGATGTCGTACCGGCGCGACTGGATGCGCCAGATGGTGACGCGCGAGCCGCGCATCTTCGATGCCACGGTGCTGGGCGGCCTTCAGCAAAGCACCACGTTCTTTGCCTCGACAAGTGTCATCGCCATTGGCGGGGTTCTGGCGCTGATTGGCAATTCCGAGCGTCTGGTGGGCGTGGCCGCCGATCTGACGCTGATGGATGTTCCAGGCTTCATCTATGAAATCAAGCTGGGGCTGGTCGCGCTGTTGCTCACCAACGCCTTCCTGCGGTTCGTATGGGCCCACCGGCTGTTCAGCTATTGCGCGGTGGTGATGTCGGCCGTCCCCAACGATCCCGGCGATCCGGTTACCTATCCCCGCGCCGCCCAGGCCGGAGAGCTGAACATCCGCGCGGCCTGGAATTTCAACCGGGGTCTTCGTTCGCTTTATTTCGCGCTGGGGGCGCTGGCCTGGCTTGCCGGTGCGCTGGCCTTGCTGGCAGCGACGGCGATCACGCTATGGATCCTCTGGTCGCGCGAATTCTGGTCGCGCCCGCGCGAGATCCTGCTGTCGCAGATGCCAACAAAGCCGTGATCCCCACCGCCGCCAACCGGCCGTATGGTGACCGAGGACAGGAGTATGCATGAAACCCTTCGCTCTGATCGTCAGCCTCTGCGCGACGCCCCTGTCTGCCGACCCGGCAAGCATCGTCGCCATCGAAGCCCGCCCGTCGGGACAGTCCTGGACATTTTCAGTGACCCTGAGCCATGGCGATACCGAATGGGACGACTATGCCGATGGCTGGCGGGTCGAGCTGGCCGACGGAACCGTTCTTGGCACCCGGCCGCTGGTGCATCCCCATGAGACGGAACAGCCATTCACCCGCTCGCAATCCGGCATCATCGTGCCCGACGGAACGGCTGGCGTGTCAGTGCGGGCCAGCACCAGCGTCGAAGGCTGGGCGAAGGACGCGACGCCATTCGCCCTGACCCGCTGAGCGCGCAGAACCCATCGGCGAGCCGGGCCAACCTGTTCCCGCATCGCGCCGTTGCAAACCAGCCTGCAGCTCAAACCCTTTGAACTGGCCGTTGCTCCGATGGGCAAAATGACCCCGCTGCAGCCTGTGGCACACCGTAAGGTTGCAAAAACCGATGATCCGGCAAAATATTCTTGACGCAGGGTCACACAGATCGGTTCTCTGTGCGCATCGCAACCGGGACCGCGGGATCAACCATGAAATCGATTGCCACCATCGCCTGCCTGCTGTCGGCCACCCTGAACACCGCCACCGACGCGGCCACATTGTTTTCGGACGATTTCGATACCGAAACCGCGCAGTTCAACACCGAACTCGACAATTGGGACATCCTGCAGGGATCGGTCGATGTGGTCGGAAATTGCGCCGGAACCGGGCGTTGCGTCGATCTTGACGGGTCGATGGGGGCAACGCCACCGACGATCATTGCCACCAAGTCAAGTTTCACGATCACCGCTGGCAACATCTACAACATTTCGTTTTCGATCCCCACCGGCACACAGACGGATCCGTTCACCGTTGCGCTGGGATCGTTCTTTTCGCAGGATTTCGCCGACTACGGCTTTCCCCTGAACCCGTCCCTTGGATTCGCCGCGACCGCAAGCGGATCGGCCAACCTCTCCTTCGCACTGACCTCTGCGACCAACAGCAATTTCGGGCCCTACCTGACGTCGGTCACGCTAAGCGAAACGATTGTCGATGGCGGCGGACCGGTTGATCCTCCGATGGCGGTCATTCCGCTTCCGGCATCGGGACTGTTGCTGTTTGGCGCAGCGGGATTTCTGATGGCTGCATACAGACGTCGTCGGCCCTGAACCGCAAACGCGCGAGGGCATATCAGCGCCGTACCGTCGCTATCGGCGTCCCTCGCGCAACCATGCCCCTATGCTGAGCAGCGCCGCCAGCAGAACGAAAAGCCATGGCGACACCAGCGGCGTGACGGTCACATCGGCCGTCAGATAGGCGTTTCGCGGGGTGATCCCGATCCAGCCGCGCCCGGCGGCGGGGCGCCCTTCGCGAACAAGCCGCAGATCCGGGGCCCCGTCCTCGACCGACAGGATTCCACCGCGACGCAGATCCACCAGCGGATCCAGCAGGTCGCCCGATGCCACGGTCTGTTCGAATTCGCGCGGCGACGATGGGCCGAGAGCAATCAGCGTTTCCTGATCGCCCTCACGAAGACGGTAAAGTCCGATTTCCGGCGCCACCCATTCGGTCGCGTACCGCCCCGGTGCGCTCTCCTCCAGGGTCAGGGCGGTCACCGTGCCGTCGGGGGCGGTGATTTCCACGTCCCCCACGCCGTCGCCGAGGGTGCGGCGCAGGATCGACATGCGCTGGCCCTCTGCGGTGGCGCGCAGGGCCTCCTCGTCAAGCTCGGGTTCCTTCATCATCCAGTGGGCCAGTCGGCGCAACAGCTCCAGTTGCGGGCCGCCGCCCTCAAACCCGCGCGACCAGAGCCAGGCGTGATCGCTGCCCAGAAGCGCGACACGCCCCTCGCCGACCCTGTCGAGGATCAGCAGCGGGGTGTCGCGCACCCCCTCCATGACCACTTGCCCGGAAACCGGCGCCAGTTCGATCTGGCGCATCCACCGGCCCCAGTCCGGCAGTCCGTCGACCAGCGGACCACGCTCGGTGTCAAGCCCGGCTGTCACGGGGTGGCGCTGGCCCAGGTCGGTGAGCGTCGGAAGAAACCCTTCTTCGAACACCCGCGCTGTCGGCGCCCCGGGCAGCACATCGCCAAGCGGCGAGCGAAAAATCGATTCCGCCCCGGCGAAATCCGGTCCCGCAGCCACCAGAACCGCGCCGCCGCGTTCGACATACTGCCGGATGTTGTCGAAATAGAGCGATGGCAGAATGCCCCGCCGCTTGTAGCGGTCGAATACGATCAGATCGAATTCATCGATCTTTTCCAGAAACAGCTCCCGGGTGGGAAAGGCGATCAGCGACAGTTCGGTCACCGGCACGCCGTCCTGCTTTTCGGGCGGGCGCAGGATGGTGAAATGGACCAGATCGACGCTGCTGTCGGATTTCAGAAGGTTTCGCCATGTCCGCTCGCCCGGATGCGGCTCGCCGCTGACCAGAAGCACCCGCAGACGGTCCCGCACACCGTTGATCTGAACCACGGCGGCATTGTTGCGATCGGTCAGTTCCCCGGCCGCATCGGGGGTGATGAACTGAACCACGTTGATGCCGCCGTGGGTCAGGGTCAGCGGCAGATCCAGATCCTCGTTCACCGGCACGCTGAAGGTCTGGGGGTCGCCGCCATCCACCGCGATCTGCAGATCCACGTTTGCGGCACCGGGGGCGGCGCCCTGATCCTCGATCCGCAGGGTCAGGGTGACGGGTTCGTCGATGATCGCGAAGGCGGGGGCGTTGGTGACGACCAGGCGGCGGTCCCAGTCGGTGTCGTGGCCGGTCAGCAGGACGTGCAGCGGCGCGGGCAGGTCCGGCGCCGCCT
>JBGTLJ010000573.1:0-2479 GCA_041744175.1 Oceaniglobus sp.
GCCGCGCGACGTGGCACTTGCGATGGCAGAGGAGGTCCGCGCCGGCACTCTGCCTGACCGCACCGTGGGCCAGATCGCCGTGACCGTCGATCCGAAGCAGATCACGCAGGCCAAGGCTGCCGTGCAGGCCAAGGCCCCGCACCTTTATTCCCCGCTGAAATGCGTGGAGGCGATTGCCGCCTGCGACCATCCGATCCGTGAAGGGATGGACATCGAACGCGCGCTGTTCCGCGACTGCCTCGACTCTCCGCAGCGTGCCGGGCTGATCCATGCGTTCTTTGCGGAGCGCGCAGTGGCCAAGATCCCTGAACGCGACGCCACTCCGCGTGCCATCGAAACCGTCGGCATCATCGGTGGCGGCACAATGGGCAGCGGCATCGCGACAGCCTGCCTGATGGCGGGCCTGCGCGTGCGGCTTAACGAACGGGATGCGGATGCGCTGGAGCGGGGGCGGCAGACGATCCTGACGAACCTCGACGGTGCCGTGAAGCGCGGCAAGATAAAGGCTGATGCGCGGACGGACGCGAAACACCGCCTCTCTGCCTCGACCGTGCTGGGGGATTTCGACGACGTCGATCTTTTGATCGAGGCGGCATTTGAGGATATGGGCGTGAAGATCGACCTTTTTACCCAGCTTGACGCGATCTGCAAACCGGGTGCCGTGCTGGCGACGAACACGTCCTATCTGGACATCGACCGGATCGCTGCGGCAACGGCGCGGCCACAGGACGTCATCGGCCTGCACTTCTTTTCGCCCGCTCACATCATGAAATTGCTGGAGGTGGTGGTCGCGGACCAGACCGCACCTGACGTTGTGGCGACCGGATTTGCCTTGGCGGCAAAGTTGAAAAAAGTCGCCGTGCGGGCGGGCGTCTGCGATGGTTTCATCGGGAACCGCATCCTGACGCATTACCGCAAGGCCGCCGATTATTTGGTGCTGGACGGGGCCAGCCCGGAACAGATCGACAACGCACTGGAAGGGTTCGGCTGGGCCATGGGGCCGTTCCGGGCCAATGACCTGTCCGGCCTCGACATCGGCTATACCACCCGCAAACGCCGCGCGCCGGATCGGCCCAAGGCGGAGCGTTACAGCGAAGTCCCCGACCGCATCGCCGAAGCCGGCTGGCTGGGGCGGAAGACCGGCATGGGCTATTACGATCACAGCGCCAAACCCGCCCCGGCCAATCCCGGCGTGGCCGGGATCATCGACACGGTCCGCGCCGCTCACGGGATCACGCCGCGCAGTTTTACCGATGCCGAGATCGTCGACCGCTACATGACCGCGATGATCGTCGAAGCCACCCGCGTGGTTGCCGACGGCATCGCCCTGCGTCCCATCGATATCGATGCGACCTTCCTGTTCGGCTACGGTTTTCCGCGCTGGCGCGGCGGTCCGATGCACTATGCCGACGCGATCGGGGCGGCCAAGCTGGTCAAGCGCATCGAAACCTACGCGCGGGACGACCCCCATTACTGGCAGGTGCCGCCGCTGTTGCAGCGCATGGCAGAGGACGGCAGTTCCTTCGCCGACCTAAACGCGGAGCGCTGATGTGGACCTGAGCTTTACCCCAGCGGAAGAGGCGTTCCGCGCCGAGGTCCATGCCTTTATGGCAAACGATCTGTCGCCCGGCACCGCCGCCAAGGTCCGCGCGGCGCTGTCGCTGAGCAAGCATGACATGGAAGGTTATCACGCCGCTTTGAACGCCCGTGGCTGGCTGGCACCCAATTGGCCTGCGGAATACGGCGGCGTAGGGTGGACGCCGGTGCAGAAGCACATCTTCGACGAGGAGGCCGCCCGCGCGTCCGCCCCGCGGCTGGTGCCGTTCGGCATTGCGATGCTGGCGCCGGTGCTGTTTAAATTCGGCACTCAAGAGCAGCGCGATCACTACCTGCCGCGCATACTCGACGGGACAGACTGGTGGTGTCAGGGTTATTCGGAACCGGGCGCCGGGTCCGACCTTGCGGGTCTGAAAACGCGGGCGGTGCGCGACGGCGACGACTACATCGTCAACGGGCAAAAGACCTGGACGACGCTTGGTCAGCACGCCGACTGGATCTTCTGCCTTGTGCGGACCAGGCCCGATGGCAAGCCGCAGGAAGGCATCAGTTTCCTGCTGATCAATATGAAGACGCCGGGGGTCGAGGTGCGGCCGATCCGCCTGATCGAAGGCGGTTACGAGGTCAACGAGGTCTTTCTGACCGATGTGCGGGTCCCGGCGACAAACCTCGTCGGCGCAGAAAACCAAGGCTGGACCATTGCCAAGTATCTGTTGACGCACGAGCGCAACAACATTGCCGGTGTCGGCTTTTCCACGCAGGCGTTCGAGAGCCTGCTGGCCTATGCCCGCACCCCGCGCCGGTCGGGGCGGCGGCTGATCGACGACACTCTGTTCGCCGCACGCCTCGCACGGATTGAGGTCGAACTGGAAGCGATGAAGATCACCAACTTGCGGCTGGTGGTCGCCGGTCAAACCGCCGG
>JBGTLJ010000574.1:0-1518 GCA_041744175.1 Oceaniglobus sp.
CCCCGCCCCCGCGTGTTCCGCCTGGCGCGGGACGGCGCGGTCATCAACCGGTTCGGGTTCAACAACGACGGAATGTTGGCCATCGCCCGTCGGCTCGCCGACCGGCCTGCGGACATCCCCGTCGGGCTTAACCTCGGGGCAAACAAGGACAGCGCAGAGCGCAGCTTCGATTTCGCGACCGTCCTCGCCCACTGCGGCCCACATGTCGATTTCGCCACCGTAAACGTCTCTTCGCCCAACACCGAACGACTGCGCGATCTTCAGGGCGCGGCCGCCCTCGCCGCGGTTCTCGACAGCGTGATGCAGGCGCGCGAAGGTCTGTCCAACGCGATCCCGATCTTCCTCAAGATCGCCCCCGATCTCGACGACGGCGACCTTGCCGCCATCGCCTCCGTCGCCATGTCGGCCGGCATCGACGGCATCATCGCCACCAATACGACCCTTGCCCGCCCGGCCCTGACCAGCCCCGCCGCGCATGAAACCGGAGGCCTGTCCGGCCGACCCCTGATGGCGCCCTCGACCCTGATCCTTGCCAAGTTGTCGCGCCTGACGGAAGGGAAGATTCCCCTGATTGGCGTCGGCGGCGTCGCCAGCGCGGCGGACGCCTATGCCAAGATCCGCGCCGGCGCGTCGGCGGTGCAACTCTACACCGCGCTGGTCTATGGCGGGCTGTCGCTGGTCGCGGACATCGCTCGTGGCCTCGACATACTGCTGGCGCGCGACGGTCACGCCCGGCTTGCCGATGCCGTAGGCACCGGCCGCGATGCGGTGCTACGCGGCCTGCCCCTGCCCGATTGAAGGCCACGGCGACGCTCTCGCCACCGTTGGACCGGATCGGATGGTGCGCCACCCGGCTGCGGGATTGCGATGGCCCGGCCCTGACAGCCCCCGATCAACCGCCCTTCGCCGCCGGATCCTTCGCATCCGGGTCCGGCATGATGAAATGGCCGGTGCCCTGGGCGAACAGCCGGGCACGGTTGTCCTGCCAGGCTTCCACATGGACGCTGGCGTAGCGCCGTCCAGACCGGTTGATGCGTGCCCTTGCATAGGCATCGCGCGGCAGACCCGATCGCAGATAGTCCACGGTGAAATCCACCGTTCGGGGCAGACGCGGCAGATGCTGCGCATCCATCTGTCCCGATTCGATGCCGGGCCACAGGATCGACCAGCTCAGCTCGATGATCGCCGCCACCTCGAGAAACGCCGCCGTTGCGCCGCCGTGAATCGCCGGCAAGACCGGATTGCCGATCAGCTTTTCGGAAAACGGCATGATCGCGGTCAACTCGTCGCCGCGCCTCTCGAATACGATTCCCATGAACGCGATATAAGGCACGTTGCCTACAAGAGCCGCCAGCGCGCCGTCGCGCCGCTGTTTGATGACCTGGACGGGTTCGGGGGGCGGGCGGCTCACCGGCGCGGCACCTTGCGTTCGAATGTAAAGGCCCCCGTCGCCGCGGCCACGGGGCGTCCGGCGTCGTCGTCCATCGCCTCTGCCCGCACGAAGGCGACGTTGCGGGT
>JBGTLJ010000575.1:0-1665 GCA_041744175.1 Oceaniglobus sp.
CGGATCAAGCGCAAGTTCTCATCCGAGGTCCGCGACAGCGCCAAGCTGGACCAGATGACCGACGTGATCGTGCGCCAGACCAACGACCTGCGCCGCATCGTCGACGAGTTTTCAAAGTTCGCGCGGATGCCGGAACCGCAACTGGCGCAAAGCGATCTCAACCTGCTGGTGCGCGACGCGGTCACCCTGCAAGAGGCGGGCCAGCCCGGCGTGCGGATCACGACGGAACTGCCCAGCGATCCCGTTCTGGTCGATCTGGACGACACGATGATCGGTCAGGCGCTGAACAACCTTATCAAGAACGCGGGCGAAGCCATTGAAACTCTTCAGGAACGGGACGGCGCGGACGCCGTCGCCCCACAGATCCGCATTGCCCTGACACGCACGCCGACGCAGGCGCGCATCACCGTGTCGGACAACGGGATCGGCCTGCCGACGGACCGCGCGCGCCTGTTCGAGCCCTACGTCACCACCCGCGACAAGGGCACGGGCCTTGGCCTGCCCATCGTGCGCAAGATCATCGAAGAGCATGGCGGCACCCTGTCGCTGGCGGACGCCGACCCCTTTGACGACACCGACCGCTGCGGCGCCTGCGCGGTCATCCTGCTGCCGCTGGCCCCTGTCGGGATCACGGCCAATAAAATTCCAGCATGAGGTTAACGATATGAGCGATATTCTGATTACCGACGACGAGCGCGACATCCGCGAACTGATCGGCGACATTCTGCAGGACGAAGGCTTCGAGACGCGGCTGGCCGCCAATTCCGAACAATGCATGAGCGCGATCGCCAAGCAGAAACCGGCGCTGATGATCCTCGACATCTGGCTGAAGGACAGCGGGATGGACGGCATCGACATCCTCAAGGCCGTGAAACGCGACCACCCGGACATCCCTGTCGTCATCATCTCCGGCCACGGCAACATCGAAATCGCCGTCGCCGCGATCAAGCAGGGCGCCTATGACTTCATCGAAAAGCCGTTCAACATCGACCAGCTGATGGTCGTGATCCGCCGCGCGATGGAAACCAGCCGCCTGCGCCGCGAGAATGTGGAGCTCAAGCGCGGCGAGGCCGCCCCCGCCGAGATGCTGGGCGAAAGTGCGGCTTTCCGGGCGCTGAAATCGCAACTGGACAAGGTCACCAAGTCCAACGGCCGCGTGATGCTGTCCGGCCCCGCCGGGTCGGGCAAGGAAATCGCCGCCCGCTACATCCACGCCAATTCCGCCCGCGCCAATGCGCCCTTCGTCACCGTCAGCTCCGCCAGCGTGGCCCCCGACCGGATGGAAGAGGTGCTGTTCGGGCGCGAGACCCCCGGCCGCGGCGTCGAAAAGGGCCTGCTGGAGCAGGCGCATGGCGGCATCATCTATCTGGACGAGGTGGCGGACATGCCGCTTGGCACCCAGACCAAGATGCTGCGCGTGCTGGTCGACCAGTCCTTCAACCGCGTCGGCGGCACGGAAAAGGTGCAGGTCGATCTGCGCTTCGTCTCGTCCACCAACCGCGACCTCGCCATGGAAATCGCCGCCGGCCGGTTCCGGCAGGAGCTGTTCCACCGCCTCAACGTCGTGCCGATCCCGGTCCCCAGCCTCGAGGAACGGCGCGAGGATATCCCGGTGCTCGCCGCCCATTTCATCGCCATGCTGAACCGCACGCAAGGCCTGCCGCT
>JBGTLJ010000576.1:0-5584 GCA_041744175.1 Oceaniglobus sp.
GGTCAATCCGGATCATCCGGCCCGGTCCCCCAGCCGCCATGACAGCCCGCACGAGACGTTCGGCCACTATCCGAACCCCACCGGCATCGTGGTATCCGGGATGGCCGGCGGTGTTGTCTTTGTCGGCAACGGGGGCTTCAGCGACGTGTCCGTTCTCGACCTGGCCAAGGTCCGGTCCGGCGCCCCTGACGCGGAGATCAACCGCATCCCGGTCGAAACCGGACCCTTCGGAATGGCGCTGAGCCCCGATGGGTCGCTGGTCGCCGTGGCCGCGCGCGAAAGCATGTCACGCCTGTATGAAGGCGGGACCGTTTCCATCATCGATGTGGCGCGCGCCGCCGCAGGACGCGCGGACGCCGAAGTGGCACGTGTCACGGTAGGTGGCAGCGATGGCAGCCTGCGCAGCCGTCCCTTTGGCGTCGGTTTCTCCGAGGACGGCAGGTTCCTGGTCGTGTCGTGCTTCCGTACCAACGCGATCTCAATCCTTGACGTCGACGCGGCTCTCGCGGGACGGCCCGCCGAGCGGCACAGGGTCTATCCCGATGCACCCGCAGGCGGCCCGTCGCGGCCGCGAGGGATTGCGGTTTGCGGGCGATATGCCTGCGTCATCGGTGGCGCCAAAGGGGGATCGGGCAGCAGCCTTGTCTGGCTGATCGATATAGAGACCGGGGCCGTCGCGGGCACCGTATGTGGCGTGGGAAACGAATCCTACTTCCTCGCGGCGGTCCCGCCGACCGCAAACTGAAGCCCGAAACTGGAGCCCGGAAGAAAAGAACCCGATCGAAGAAGGGTTGGGCAAACGCTACAAGAAATGACACTACCCAGTCGTGAACAAACCAAGGGAGGAAAGAAAATGACGAACTTCAAGAGACGGTCGGCAATCAGCCTCGTGCTGGCGGCAGCCCTTTGTACCTCGAGCGCGGGCGCCCAGGATGCACTGGACCTGCGGATGTCTGTCGAAAGCACGCCCGGCGCGTCGACGCAGCAGATTCTAGGGGTTTTCCGCGATGCCCTGAAAGAGGAATTGGGGGACGCGGTCGCTATCGAGTATTTCGACAGTGGCACGCTGGGTGACGAGATCGTGCACATGCAGCAGGTGCGCACCGGCCAACTGGACGTCGTCCCCATCGGATCGGACGCCGTGCAGCTCGACCCCAAGTTTGCCGTCTTCGACATCCCGTTCCTGTTCACCAGCCGCGAGCAGGTCGCGGCGGTTCTGGACGGTCCGATCGGAGAAGAGCTGGACAAGTCCTTACAGGAAAACGCTGGTTTGAAGGTCCTGGGTTTCGGCGAGATCGGGTTTCGCCATATCACCAACAACGTGCGCCCCGTCGTGACGCCCGCCGATCTGGAAGGCCTGAAACTCCGGACACCGGGCAGCAGCACGCGGATCCTGTCGTTTGAGATGCTTGGCGCATCGCCGATCAAGATGAACATCGGCGAGGTCTATCTCGCGCTGCAACAGGGCGTGATCGACGGTCAGGAAAACCCGTTCGGCAACATTGCAAAGTGGTCCTGGGATGAGGTGCAGAATTACATTTCCCTGTCGCGGCACGTCTATACGCCGATCACACTGGTGATGAACCTGCGGCGCTATGAAAGCCTGACGGATGAACAGCGGGACGCTGTCGACGCCGCAGCACGTGTCGCGGTGGAATCGAGCCGTGCCTATGGCGCCGAGAACGACGCATCCCTCGAGGCGGTCATCCGTGAACGCTCTCCCGACGTGCAGTTCAACGAGATCGACGGACCCAGCTTCAAGGAGATCGCCGGCAAGATCGGCGCAACAATCGGTGAGACTGCGGGTGCGGAATTCACCGCGCGCTTTGTCGAAGCGGCATCCCAGTGACACACTGGAACGAGCGGCGCGGCGCAGGCCGCACGCTCGACACCGCGCCGAGGTTTCTGGACGCGGTTTCCGTCACAACGCAGGCGGCAGGGGAATTCGCATGACCGGACCGGAAAAGGATCATGACGCACAAGCCGTTGCAGAACAGATCGACCGGACAGCGCGGCAGATGGAACTGGCCGACCCGGATGAGAACCTGGGGCGTCTGGACCGGATCATCAACCGGATCGTCGAAGCCATCGGCGTGCTGGCATTGTCCTCGATCGTTCTGGTCGTGTTCACGAATGCGTCTTCACGTTATCTGATGAACCACAGCTTCACCTGGGCCGAAGAAATGGTGCAGATGACCATGCCGTGGCTCGCGATGTCAGGTGTGTTCCTTTCGATGCGGCGTGGAACGGTGATCCAGATCGATTTCTTCTTTGAAAAATTGCCAATCTGGATGCGCCCTGTCCTTGCGCGGGCGGGTCTCGCATTCAACTGCATTGTCCTGGCGACACTGGCCTATGTGTCCTACGATTTCGTGCGCCTCTTCGGGGGTGACAAAACCCTTTATGTCGGGCTTCCGACCGGTTTCTCGACATCGGCGCTCATGTTCGGAGCCGCAGGCGTGGCAATGGCCTATGCCGCAGCCTTTGTCGGAACGTTCCGGCGCGGCGCCGACGAAGCAGACGGAAAGCAACCATGACCCCTCTTGTCGGCGCTGGCCTGTCGATCGTTCTTCTGTGCGGGCTTCTTGTCTGCCGCATCCCGATGATCGTGGCGATCATGGCGGTTGTCTTTTTCAGCAACTACACCTCCGGGGCGTGGCTGATCACGCTGCCCCAGACGATGATGTCGGGAATTGGGCGTTTCGTGCTGATTGCCCTTCCGCTGTTCGTTCTCGCCGGCGGTTTGATGAACGCCGGAGGGATCTCGGGGCGTCTGTTCGAATTCGCCCGCGCGCTCGTCGGTTCTCTGCGGGGGGGGCTGGCCCATGTCAACGTGGTGACAAGCATGTTCTTCGGCGGAATGATCGGCTCGTCAACCGCCGATCTGGCCGGGACCGGATCGATCGTCATCCCGGAGATGCGCAAGAACGGCTATCCCGCCGATTTTTCCGCAGCGCTGACGGCATCATCCGCGGGCATAGGTCCGATGATTCCGCCAAGCTCGCCGATGATCCTCTATTCGGCGATGACCGGCGTCTCGCTCGGTTCGCTTTTTCTCGCCGGTCTGATCCCGGGTCTGTTGCTTGGCGTTCTGTTGATGCTCATCATCGCCTGGCTTGCGCGCCGCAGGGGCTGGAAGGCCTACGCTGTATTTTCCATGGCCGAAGTGGTCAGAACCTGGCGCCGCGCCGCGCTGTCCTTCGGCATGCCCCTGATCATCGTCGGTGGACTGGTGGTCGGCGTTTTCACACCTTCGGAAGCGGGTGCGTTCGCGGTTGTATATGCCCTTGTTCTTGCGACCATCGTATATCGCGTGCTGAACCTGAAGGGGCTCTACCGGGTCCTGTCCAACGCAGTGCAGCTCAGCGGCGAATTGCTGATAATCGTCGGGCTGTCCTTTGCGCTCGGCTCGGCCCTGACCAATGCGCGCGTTCCCGAATTCCTGATCGGGTTCATCGATCTGGCAACTGTGGTCGACAGCATGTATCTCCGGCTTCTGGTGCTGCTCTTGCTGGCCATTCTCGCCGGAATGATCCTTGACCCGCTGATCCCGGTCCTAATGCCGATCATTCTTCCGACACTTCTCTTTTATGATGTGGATCTCGTGCATTTCGGTGTGCTCATGGTGCTTGCCGTCGTCATCGGTCAGGTGACCCCGCCGATGGCCATCGCGCTCATTATCGCCGGCAAGATCGCGAATGTTGACCAGATACGGGTCATGAAGGCGAATACCCCGTTCTTTCTTGGAATCATCGGGTTTCTTCTGGTTGCGATTGCCGTGCCGGGTCTGGCCACCTGGCTGCCGAATTTGCTTCGGAACTAGAATGGTCCCGGTGACTGGACGGTGTCGTGATCAATCCGGACAGGGACGTGCCGAAGGTCCTGAACAGAATGGGTTGCGAACATCTCCTGTTTCCCAGGCAATCGGCTGGGTCCGATGGCGGCGGTCGGCGTGTTTCTCGACGGCGGATCAATCGGCTCGCCTTGCTGACACTTTTCGATCAGGTCCGCGGCGATCTGGCAGAGATCGACGAGACGCAGACGTCACAGGTCGCGACCCTGACGGCTCAGATCGCGCAACTCGAGAAGACCGGTCGCACGATAGCCCCAACCTGCGGTCCGGAAACTCTCTGGCGCCATGATCGCCCATCCTGGCATTCCCGCTTGATGCGGGCCCTGTCGTCTGCGGCCCGTTTGCAGTCGATTTCGATTGGCAGGGCGCTGACCGGGCGTTCGGGCGACGCGCAAATCCGCGACTGGTTCGCCCTGGGCGGTTCCGGCACTGGCAGGGAACCAGCCGTCCAGACGTCATGCAGCCCGGCGCCGATATGCTTTCGGATCGTGACGCCGGGCGCGTGACGGATGTCGTTGCGGGCGAGGTTTATTCGGGGCCGAAGACCGCCCTGTGCGCGGCCCCCCATACAGCGTGAGTGTCGGAGACCGCCTATTTTCATAGCGCCAGCACCAGTTGAATTTTCCAGACCTGAAGTCACACCACCTCTGACCGCCCACTGGGCGCAGGACCGTTGGCGCCGGCAGGCCGCTCCGCCGGATCGCGGCGCGTTGCAAAACGGCGTGCAAGGCCGCATATACGCAGCCGGAATGCAGGAGAGTGCCATGACCACCTATCTCGAATTCGAGAAACCGCTGTCCGCCATCGAAGGCAAGGCCGAGGAACTGCGCGCCATGGCCCGGGCGAACGAGGACATGGATGTCGAGAAAGAGGCGGCGGCGCTGGACAAGAAAGCCGACGACATGCTGGGCGATCTCTATCGCAAGCTCAGCCCATGGGCGAAATGCCAGGTGGCGCGCCACCCCGCCCGGCCCCATTGCAAGGATTACATCGCCGGGCTGTTCACCCAGTACACGCCGCTTGCGGGGGACAGGAACTTTGCCGACGATCACGCGGTCATGGGCGGCCTCGGGCGGCTCAACGACCGCCCCGTGGTGGTGATCGGCCATGAAAAGGGCCATGACACCAAGACCCGGATCGAACGCAACTTCGGCATGGCCCGCCCGGAAGGATACCGCAAGGCGATCCGCCTGATGGATCTTGCCGACCGGTTCAATCTGCCGGTGATCAGCCTTGTGGACACCCCCGGCGCCTATCCCGGCAAGGGCGCCGAGGAACGCGGCCAGGCCGAGGCGATCGCCCGCGCCACCCAGAAATGCCTGCAACTCAGGGTGCCGCTGATCTCGGTGATCATCGGCGAGGGCGGGTCGGGCGGTGCCGTCGCCTTTGCCACCGCGTCGCGGCTGGCGATGCTGGAACATTCGATCTATTCGGTGATCTCGCCCGAAGGCTGCGCAAGCATCCTGTGGAAGGACGCCGAAAAGATGCGCGAGGCGGCAGAGGCGCTGCGCCTGACCGCCCAGGATCTCAAGAAACTCGGCGTCATCGACCGGATCATCGAGGAACCGCGAGGCGGCGCCCAGCGCGATCCCGCCGCGACCATCGCCGCTGTCGGCCGTGTAATCGACGGGATGCTGGCCGACATGGACGGCATGTCGCGCGCCGACATCACCGCGGCGCGCCGCGCCAAGTTCCTCGCCATGGGCTCCAGGGGGCTCGCAGCCTAGGGCG
>JBGTLJ010000577.1:0-9929 GCA_041744175.1 Oceaniglobus sp.
GCTGCGCCCGGGGTCGGCGAAGGCGCGGCTGGCAGAGGCGCTGGGCGTGCCCGAGATCAGCGGCGACGACCCGGCCTTGCCGGGGTGTGATTGACCCCGGGCCAAAACCGGTTATCTCCCCCGGTATCGAAGGAGCGGATCGGGACGGACCATGCTGGATGCCAAATCGACGGACGGCACGCCGATGTTCACGGCCAGGGGTGCGGTGTGCCCGGCCCATGCCCCGGCGGACCACCCCGCGATCCCGCCCGCCAAGATCGGCGTGCTGCTGGCCAATCTGGGCACCCCCGACGGTTATGACTACTGGTCGATGCGCCGCTATCTGAACGAATTCCTGTCCGACCGTAGGGTCATCGACTATTCGCCCTGGGTCTGGCAGCCGCTTTTGCAGTTGATCATCCTGACCAAGCGGCCGTTCTCGTCGGGCGCGAACTACAAGTCGATCTGGAACCACGAGGCCGGCGAAAGCCCGCTGGCGACCATCACCAAGGCGCAGACCGCAAAGATCACCGCCACGATGAAGACGCGGTTCGGCGACGACGTGGTGGTGGATTACTGCATGCGCTACGGCAATCCGTCGACCAGATCGCGGTTGCGCGGGCTGATCGAGGCGGGGTGCCGGAAGATCCTGTTCTTTCCGCTCTATCCGCAATACGCCGGCGCCACGTCGGCCACCGCGAACGACGAGCTGTTCCGCGCTCTGATGGACGAGAAATGGCAGCCGCCGGTGCGTACGGTGCCAGCCTATTTCGACCATCCGGCATATATCGACGCGCTGGCGCAGTCGGTCGAACGGGCTTACGGCGCGATGGACACGAAGCCCGATATCCTGGTCACGTCGTTTCACGGCGTGCCCAAGCGGTATCTGATGGAGGGCGATCCCTACCATTGCCAGTGCCAGAAGACGACGCGCCTTCTGCAGGAACGGCTGGGATGGCACGACGATGCCATCACCACGACGTTCCAGTCGCGGTTCGGCCCCGAGGAATGGCTGCAACCCTATACGGTTGAGGAGGTCGCGCGTCTGGCCGAGGCCGGCAAGAAGAAGATCGCCGTGATCGCGCCGGCGTTTTCCGCCGATTGCATCGAGACGCTGGAAGAGATCAACGAGGAGATCCGCGAGAGTTTCGAGGAGGCGGGCGGCGAGCGGTTCACCTATATCCCGTGCCTGAACGACGACGACGCCCATATTGCGGCCCTGTGCACGGTGATCGAAGAGAACCTTGCGGGCTGGACCGCGCCCAAAGCGGGTCACGTCGGCGACGCCGCCTAGAGCGCGAAGCGACTGAGCGAGATTGCAAGCCGACAGAACGGCAAACCCGATCTGCACTGGCACGCCCTAGCAGGGGGTCAACGCGCGTTGACGCTCCAGCACGTCCAGCCCTTGCATGTTCAGGAAATGCAACATGTCGATGAAGACCCAGTTTTCGGCCAGCCTGTCGCCATCGCGACGATAGACATCGACCACCCGCATGTCGGCGCGCGGCCCGGCGGGCAGACCCATGTAGCCGCCCAGCGGGGTCAGCGACAGGTTGGGCCAGCCGAAGAACGCGCCATAGTTGCCTTCGGCGATGCGGGCGATGTGGCCGTTGAACGTGCGGTCCTTCAGATGGGTGCGGAACGGGCCCTGATGCTGGGCAGCGTAGCGGTCGATCGTATAGGTCGCACCGATCCCCTCCGGCCCCCACCACACCATGTCGGGGTGCCAGTTCGCGGGCAGTTCGGATTGCGGATCGACCGCGCGCCCGGCGGCAGAGATGCTGTGGATCATCCTTTCGATGACCGCCAGCGTCGCCACGCCCTCGGCCGGGTCGGCATCGGCGTATTGCAGACCGTCATGGTTCAGCGGGCCGGGCTGGACCAGATGTGCGCCGGTCTGTTGCGGCAGCGGGCGCAGACCGGCCTGGCGCATCAGATGCAGCAGGTCGCAGAACAGCGCCGTCTCGACGATTTTGCCACCCTCGACCCGATTGAATTCCGCATAGCGCAGCATGGCGATGCGCCCGGTGGGAGGGATCGACAGGAAGGGCCGGTCGAAAAGTGCCATGAGATGGCCCATGGATACCATCCAGGTGGCGTCGGGCCCGCCATCCTGCACGTTTTTGCCAGCGAAGAACACGTCGTCGCGGCGCTGCACCGCCGTCATCGCGGTCAGGAACGGCGCCCAGAACGCGGCCGCAACGGCCCTTGCCCCGGTCTGTTCGTGAAACGGGTGCATTCCGCGCCAGTGCCAGTCGGGCGCGGTGTGGCGGGCCAGGATGTCGGCCACGGATTCGGGCGTGGCGCGGGCCAGTTCTGCGTGATGGTCGCGCACGAGGCGCTTGGCGTCCTGAAATCCTGTCACGGTCTAGCCCTTGACGGCGCCCGCGGTCAGGCCCGACACGATCTGGCGCTGGAAGAACATGATCAGTACGAACAGCGGCGCGGTCACCGAAACCACGGCGGCGACCGCGAACATGACGTTGCCCTTGGTCTGGGTGGTGCCAAGGAACGACGCGATCTTGGGCACCATGGTCTGGTTTTCCTTGCTGAGGATCATCGCGGTCACCGCGAAATCGTTGTAGGCCAGCAGGAACGAGAACAGCCCGGTGGTGATGACGCCGGGCCACATGACCGGGATGATGACGCGGCGAAACGCCTCGAACCGGTTGCAGCCGTCGACCATGGCGGATTCGTCCAGATCCTTGGGGATGTTCCTGAAGAACGACGTCAGCATCCACAGGGTGAACGGCTGGTTGATCGCTACCAGAACGATAATCGCCGTGGGCAGGTGGCCCCACAGGTTCCACTCGAAGAACACCGGCAGATAGCCCGACACCAGGGTGATCGGCGGCATCGCCCGAAAGATCAGCGCGACGATCAGCAGCCAGAAGGTGTAGCGGTAGGTGGAGCGCGACAGCGCATAGGCGCCGAGCGTGCCGAAGGTCAACGATACGGTGACCACGAACAGGCAGACCAGCAGCGTGTTCAGCGACGCGCGCCAGAATTCCTCCTGCACCCATGCGCCGTCATAGCCCTGGCCGGTGACGGATGCCCCGGTCTCGGCCTGGGTCAGCGGGCCGGTGACGGCGTTCAGCCAGTCGGCCTTGGAAAAGAAATCGCCTTCGACCTTGAACGATCCCCAGAGCGTCCAGAAGAACGGGAAGGCCGCGATCAGCATCCAGACGATCAGGAACACAACCGTGAACAGCTTGAGCGACAGCGGCTTTTGTTGCGATCTGAGCGCCATGTCTGCCTATCCCCGGGTTTTCGAGAAATCGCGCCATGTGCGCACAAGCACCGGCGACAGCAGGATCGCCACCCCGATGATGGTCAGCACGGACGTGGCGGCGGCGGAACTGAGCTGGCGGGTTTCGCCGCCCAGATCGTTGTAGATCGCCCAGGACAGCGAGGTGGCGTGGGCCGAGGCGGCAAAGCTGACGATGGGTTCGAAGACGCGGAAATTGTCCATCAGCTGGATCAGCGCGATGAAGGTGGTGAGCGGCAGAAGGTGCGGCAGGATCACATAGCGCACCCGTTCCCAACGCGACGCGCCGTCGATCATCGCCGCCTCGAGCGTGTCGGTGTTCACCGTCTGCAGGCCCGCATAATAGATGATGAAGGCGAAGGGCGCGGAATGCCAGACGCCGTAGACCATCAGCATGGTCCACATCAGCGGCGTCGATGCCTTGACCGACAGGTTCGGGTCGCCCGCCAGCGCCTGCAACGTGGCGCCGATGACGCCGCGCGCGTCCACCATCCAGAACAGGATCAGCGAGCCGACCAGCGGTGTCACGATCATCGGCAGCAGCGAAAAGAAGATCAGCGGTCCGCGCAGAGGCTTTATCGCCGCGTTGACCGCCACGGCGATCATGAAGCCGAACACCAGGGTCAGGGGCGTGACCACGGCGGTATAGGCGAGGGTGAAGAACATCGCCTTGTAGAACGGCAGGTTCAGCATCCTGGCGCCGAAATCGCGCCAGCCCTGCGAGGCGGACCATGCGGCGCCGACCTCGTTCACCGCGAGGTGGCCACGGTCGAGATAGGTGTCAATGCCGGAAAATTTGCCCAGCGGGGCGTCGGCGCGCAAGGCGGCGGTGGCCTGCTGGTCGACGGATGTGGATTTGGTACAGCCGAAGGGGCCGCAGTTTTCAACCTCGACGATGACCTGTTCATGGGCGGTGTAGAGCGACTGAATCACCACCGACACGATGGGAAAGAAGATGAACAGCATCATCGCCAGCGCCGAAGGAAAGATGAACCAGAAGAAAGTCTTGTGTTTCACGGTGTCCATCCTTGCCGGGTGACGAGGCGGGGCTGATGCAAGACGGCAGCGGACGCCATCGCGTGCGTTTCGTCGGGGCGGCGGTGATCCGGGTCGACCGCCGCACCGTCGCCTAATTCAGGAAACCCATTTCGCGGGCGGCCGCGCTGTAGGCGGCCTCGACGTCGGACAGCGCCTGCTGCGCGCTTTCGCGGCCTTGCAGATAGTCGGCAAGGTTGTCGCCGAGCGCGGTGTGCAGCAGACCCTGGTAGGGCAGCATGGGATAGGGTCTCGCGCCCATCTCGACGGCGGCCAGAACGCCGCCGCTGACCTCTTCGGGAACGTATCCGTCGATCAGCCAGACCGCTTCCGGCATCGTCGTCTCGTCCAGCAGATCCGGCGATGTCGCATGGGCCAGAGCCACGAAAGTGGCGGCGGCATCCTCGTCGCTGATGTTCTTGGCCACGGTCCAGCCGTCCCACCAGAGGGTCGTGGCGGGGACGCTGCCGCCGCCCACGGTCAGCGGCGCGGCGACCTTGGTGTTTTCGTATACGACCTGTTCGGACCCCTCGTCGTCCATCAGGTTCTGCATCCGGCTGCCCCACATGTGCATCAGTGCGACATTGCCTGCTTCCCATTCCGCCTGGGTGCCGTTCGAATCGTGGGTCAGATAGTCGGGATTCATGTATTCCGTCAGCGACTTGATCATCTCGAGCGCGGCGATGCCCTGTTCGTTGTTGATCGACACCTCGGCGGATCCGGGGGCGTAGAATTCACCGCCATAGCCGATGTACATGTTGATGAATTCCTCGGCGAGGTTCCAGCCGGCGGCAAAGGGCCCGCCGATGGGGTTCTGCATGATGCCCTGGTCGCGGATCATCCTGGCGGCCTCAAGCATTTCTTCGTAGGTCTTGGGAACCTCGACGCCGATCTGTTTGAGAATGTCGGCGCGGTAGGCCAGCGTCTGGGCGTTGGCCATGAAGGCAATGGCCATAACCTTGCCGTCGATCGAGATCCGCTGCAGCGGCGGAATGTCCTGGCCGTATTCGGCGAGAAGATCGTCGAGTGGGCGGATCACATCCTCGTTCATCAGCGCCACGATGGACGAATTGGCGAT
Organism: Oceaniglobus sp.; assembly: GCA_041744175.1. Taxonomy (GTDB): domain Bacteria; phylum Pseudomonadota; class Alphaproteobacteria; order Rhodobacterales; family Rhodobacteraceae; genus Oceaniglobus. The sequence goes on from JBGTLJ010000577.1 coordinate 5,361, forward strand.
GATGGCACTGGTGTATTCCGCCGGGTTGCCCTGCATGCCCGCGACGTTGATCTTCTGGTGATCGGCGGTGAGGTTCGACTTGACGTCGATTCCCTTGCATTCTTCGGCGGCCTTGGCGACCGACTGGATCGCGGGAAATTCGTTGCCCACGATGTTCACGTTGCCGGTCGCCACGGCGCAGTCCATCGAGTGGGCATCGGCATGGGCGGCGCTGCCCATGGTCATTGCGAGCGCCGTCGTCATCAGTGTTCTGGCGAGAAAGGTCATTCATCATCTCCCTGTGCGGAGCGCACGAAGGCGGCCCCGTTCATTGGCCCAAGGCGCCCGGCCGGTCCGGGCGAATCGGCAGAATCGTTTGCATACGTTTCCATAATAGGCCATCGGTGGTTTCATGAATCAAGAGTTTTTCCGTTTACGTATTACGCCAGGCGGCAATATTTTAATTGCCCGTTTGTCTGATTCAGCCTAGGAATGTTGCATTCGTTTGCAAGCGGGGTGCGACATGGCCGAGATCCAGCTCAGAAACGTATCGAAACGGTGGGGAAGTTTCGTCGGGGTGAAGGATTTCAACCTGACCATTGCGGACCGGGAATTCCTTGTCCTGCTGGGGCCGTCGGGATGCGGCAAGACCACCACCATGCGGATGATCGCGGGCCTAGAGGATGTAACGGGCGGCGACATCGTGATCGACGGCAAGCGGGTGAACGATCTTGACCCCAAGGACCGCGATGTGGCCATGGTGTTCCAGAGCTACGCGCTTTACCCCAACCTCGACGTTTACGAGAACATCCGGTTTCCGCTGAAAGTCCGCAAGGTGCCCGAGGCGGAGCATGACGCGCGGGTGCGCCGTGCCTCGGCCATGGTCGAGCTGGACGACTTCCTGCACCGCCGTCCCGCCGAGCTTTCGGGCGGGCAGCGCCAGCGTGTCGCGCTGGCCCGTGCTATCGTGCGCCAGCCCAATGTTTTCCTCATGGACGAACCTCTGTCCAACCTCGACGCAAAGCTGCGGGTTTCGACCCGCGCGCAGATCAAGAACCTGTCCCACGAGTTGAAGGTCACGACCGTCTATGTGACCCACGACCAGATCGAGGCGATGACCCTGGCCGACCGGGTCGTGGTGATGAGCAAGGGGATCGTGCAGCAGGTCGGCACCCCCACCGACATCTACGACATGCCCACCAACGCCTTTGTCGCCAGCTTTATCGGATCCCCCGCAATGAACCTGATGGAAGGTACGCTCAAAGGCGGGACGTTCAGCGGCGGCAACGTGACAATTTCGGGCCTGACCGGCCCCGATGGACCCGCGACGCTGGGCTACCGCGCCGAGGATGCGGCGCTGGCCGACGCGGGCGAAATTTCGGCGCCGATCTATTCGCTGGAACTGCTGGGCGATGCGACCATGATCACCGTCAAGGCGGGCGGCGGCCTGGTGTCGGTCAAGGCCCACAAGGATTTCCGCGCCGATATCGGCGCGCCGGTGCATATCAACGTCCCGGCCGGGATCTGTCACCTGTTTCACGCCGAAACCGGCGAGCGGATCTGACGGGGCACCGGAAGCAAGGAAGCTGGAAAGATGAGCGACGCCGAAAATCATCTGGCGCAATCACAGGCGTCCCTTGCCGCCGTGAAGCGGATGGAGGCCGGTCTGGCGGCGGGCGAGGAGGATATGCGCCCCTATTTCACCCAAGGGTTCACATGGCGCGGCAACCGGGGCTGCGGCACGAAACCGGGTCTGGACGCGTTCAAGTGCAACTGGCAGCGCCCGTTCCGGTTGGCGTTCACCAACCGCGACTACCGGACCGAGAAATTCATCGCCGACGGCGACTGGTCCGCGTGTTTCGGCCATATAGAGGCCGACCACACCGGCACGTTCATGAGCATCGCACCCACGGGCAGGCGGATCCGCATCCCCTATATGGATTTCTGGCGGATCGAGGACGGGCGTATTGCCGACAACCCGGTTTCGGTCGATTTCGCCGAGGTTCTGCACCAGCTGGGCCGCGACATCTTCGACGGCGAGGGGTGGGAGGCTTATGACGATGGGTCGAAAATCCCCGCCAAACCGGACAACGTAGAGGACTGAACCATGGCCATCCGGCATCTGAAAGAGGGCAAGCCCGCGACCGAGCGGGCCGATGACGACGCCGAGACCCGTGCGGTGGTGGAACAGACGCTGAAGGACATCGAGACGCGGGGCGACGCGGCAGTGCGCGACCTGTCCGAAAGGTTTGACGGCTATTCGCCCGTGTCTTTCCGCCTGTCGGACGGGGATATCGAGGCGTTGACGAACCGGGTCAGCGACCGGGACATGGCGGATCTGCGGTTCGCCCAGAATCAGGTGCGCGGGTTCGCACAGGCGCAGCGGGATTCCATGCTGGATATCGAAGTGTCGCCGATGCCGGGCGTGATCCTCGGGCACAGGAATATCCCGGTGCAATCGGTGGGCTGCTACGTTCCGGGGGGAAAGTTTCCCATGGTCGCGTCGGCGCACATGTCGGTGGCGACGGCGAGCGTGGCGAAGGTGCCGCGCATCATCGCCGCCACGCCGCCGTTCAAGGGGGCGCCGAACCCCGCCGTGATCGCCGCGATGCATCTGGGCGGGGCGCATGACATCTATGTCATGGGCGGGATTCAGGCCGTGGGTGCCATGGCCATCGGCACCGAAACCATAGACCCCGTTCACATGATCGTCGGCCCCGGCAACGCATATGTCGCTGAGGCAAAAAGGCAGTTGTTCGGCCGGGTCGGGATCGACCTGTTCGCCGGGCCGACGGAAACCATGGTGATCGCCGACGATACGGTGGACGGTGAGCTGTGCGCCACCGATCTCCTGGGGCAGGCCGAACACGGCTATAACTCGCCCGCGATCCTGCTGACCAATTCCGAACGGCTGGCCCGCGATACGCTGAGCGAGATCGACCGGCTGCTGGAAATCCTGCCCACCGCCGACACGGCCCGCAAAAGCTGGGAGGATTATGGCGAGGTGATCGTCTGCGACACCTATGACGAGATGCTGGCGGTTGCCGACGACATCGCGTCCGAACATGTGCAGGTGATGACGGATCGCGACGACTGGTTCCTCGAACACATGACCTGTTACGGTGCGCTGTTCCTTGGCGCGCGCACCAATGTGGCCAACGGCGACAAGGTGATCGGCACCAACCACACCCTGCCGACAAAGAAGGCAGGGCGCTATACCGGCGGTCTCTGGGTCGGCAAGTTCCTCAAGACCCACAGTTATCAGAAGATCACCACCGACGCGGCGGCCGCTGAAATCGGCGCCTACGGCTCGCGGCTGTGCCTGCTGGAAGGCTTCGTCGGCCATGCCGAACAGTGCAATGTCCGGGTGCGGCGCTATGGCGGGATCAACGTCCCCTATGGCGGTCCGGCCCCCTATCGGGACGCTGCCGAGTGAGCGATCCGGTGGCGCACCGGCGGATCCTCGCGCCCCTGCGCGCCGCAATGTACGACTGGACCGAAGGCGGCGTTCGCGCGGCCCTGCGCGCGGTCTTTGCCAACGATGCGACATTCCACATGTGTCACCCGTTCGGCGATCTGACCGGGGCGCATGCGTTCCATGACGCGGTGTGCGGACCGCTGCACCGCGCGATGCCCGATGTCGAACGCCGCGACTGGATCACGATGGCGGGGCGCGACGAATCCGGCGCCGACTGGATCGGCGCCGGCGGCACCTATGTCGGCACCTTCGTCGCGCCGTTTCTCGACATTCCGCCCACCGGGCATCTGGCCCACATGCGGTTTCACGAATACTTCCGGGTGGTGGACGGGCGCATCGCTGAGATGCAGGCGATCTGGGACATTCCCGAACTGATGATGCAGGCCCGGGCCTGGCCCATGGCGCCGTCGCTGGGACGCGACTGGGCGGTGCCGGGGCCGATCACACAGGACGGGCTGCGCAACGGCCCCTATGACGACGTGCAAAGCGCGGCGTCGCGCGCCCATGTCACCGACATGCTGGCCGCCATGGTCCGCCATCCCCGCGAACCCGTCGCGGCGATGCAACTGGACCGGTTCTGGCACCCGCGCTTCACGTGGTATGGCCCGGCTGGGATCGGCACCGGGCGCGGCGTGTCCGGATTTCGCAACTGGCACCAGGTTCCGTTCCTGTCGGCAATGCCGGATCGCGGACGGTACCCAGATGAGGTGCGCCACCATTTCTTTGCCGACGGACCCTATGTCGCCGTCACCGGCTGGCCCGACATGATGCAGACGATCAGCGGCGCGGGCTGGCTCGGGATTGCCGCGTCGGGGCAGAAGGTGGCGATGCGCAGCCTCGATTTCTGGCGGATCGAGGCGGGGCTGATCCGCGAAAACTGGGTGCTGGTGGATCTTTTGCACATGTACGACCAGATCGGTGTCGATGTGCTGGGCCGGATGCGCGAATTCAACCGGAGCCGCCGCACTGGGCCCGTGGCGCTGGCGGACGAGGTTCGATGACAGCCCCGCTGCCCCGCTCGCCGGATTTCAGGCTGGATGGCCGCCGCGCCCTTGTCAGCGGTGCGTCGTCCGGAATCGGGCTGGGCTGTGCGGTGGCGCTGGGCGCTGCGG
>JBGTLJ010000578.1:0-2204 GCA_041744175.1 Oceaniglobus sp.
AACCCGCCAGCATCGCCGACAGCGCCAGCGCCAGCGACGCACCCCGCATCACAGCGGCCAGATCAGCGGGATCGTCACGCATGCGCTCAGCCCCAGCAGGATGTTCAGCGGAACGCCGACCCGCAGGAAGTCGGTGAACCGGTATCCCCCGGGCCCGTAGACCAGCATGTTGGTCTGATAGCCGATGGGAGTCGAAAACGCTGCCGAAGCGGCAAACATCACCGTCACCACCAGCGCCCGGGGATCCAGCCCCAGCGCCGTGCCCAGTTCGATCACGATGGGGGTGAGGATCACGCCGACAGCATTGTTGCTTACCATCTCCGTCAGGGTCGAGGCGATCAGATAGATGCACAGGATCACAGCGACCGGCGGAAGCGCCGCAAGCGCCGGTTCGAGCGCCGCGACCAGAAGGGCCACGGCCCCCGAACTCTGCATCGCCGCGCCCACGGCCAGCATCGCGAAGATCAGCGCGAGCAGCCGCCCGTCGATGAACGAGAACGCCTCATCCGCGTCGATGCAGCGGCTCAGAAGGATGACGCTCACAGCCAGCACCGCCAGCGCGAAGATCGGCGCCACCCCGAAGGCCGCCAGGATCACCACAGCCGCGAGCGCGCCGATGGCGATCGGGGCCTTGGTGCGCCGGAACGCCTGGAAAGCCGGTCTGGAAATATCGACAAGGCTCATGTCCTGGGCCAGCCGCTGGATGTCCTCGGGCGCACCCTCAAGCAACAGCGTGTCGCCAACCCGCACAACCACGTCGTCAAGCTGTCGGCCGATGTTCTGGTTGCGCCGGTGTACCGCCAGCGGATAGACGCCATAGCGCCGCCGCAGCCGCATCGCGCCCAGCGAACGGCCCACCATCCGCGCACCCGGCGTGATCAGAACCTCGACCGTCTCTGTCGCCACCGAGCTCAGCTGGTCCACGGGGCGCAGGTTCGGATCCTGCTGGATCCCCAGCAGCTCCGCCATCTCGGTGCGCAGCACGACCCGGTCGCCCGCCTGCAGCACGATGCCGGACATGTCGCGCCGCAACGACGCATCGCCGCGCAGAACGTCGATCACCCGTACCCCCTCGCGCTGGAACAGAGGCACCTCCGACGGCGTCTCGCCGATCAGATCGCTGTCCTCGGGCAACGCCACTTCGGTGAAATACTTCAGCTTGCGCCGGTCGCTCAGCATCCCCCCCATGGATTGCCGCTCTGGCAACAGCCGCTTTCCGATCAGCGCCATGTAGATCGCGCCCAGCGCCACCTGCAAGATCCCCAGCGGCGCGATCTCGAAGATCGAGAACGCCGCCATCCCCTGCTGGCGGGCCACACCGTCCACCAGAAGGTTGGTCGAGGTGCCGATCAGCGTGATCGTGCCCCCAAGGATCGCGGCATAGCTCAGCGGGATCAGCAACTTGCTGGGCGACACCCCCAACCGCTTGGCAAGCTGCACGAACACCGGGATCATCACCACGACCACCGGAGTGTTGTTCATGAACGCGCTGCCGACGGCAACGACGAAAAGGCAGACGATCACCGTCTGGCGCGGATGGGTTTCGGCCCGGGCGTCGGCACGCTCGGTCAGCCATTGCAATGCGCCGGTGCGCACCAGACCGCCCATGACAAGGAACATAGCCGCAATGGTCCAGGGCGCCGAATTGGAAAACACCGCGATCGCATCGTCATAGGGCAGCAGCCCCAGAACGAACATCAGCGACGCACCGGCAATCGCCACCACCTCGGTCGGATAGATCTCGCTTGCGAAAAGAACCAGCATGGCGATCACGATGCCAAAGCACAGCACCGCCTGCAGGGTGGGATCGAAACTGAACAGATCCATTGCAGGCCCTTCCGGCTGGTCCAGACCGGACCTTAGCGGCTGGACGGGCCACGGCAAGACCGCACGTCGCCCGTCCCGGCGCATCACTCACGCCACGCCCGGCCGCAGGGCAGATCCCCGCCATGCCTCGGCCCGCGCGCCAGATAGGATGACCGGCAGATGCCCGGCCCCGGCGCATTCCGAACCCCGCTGGCCCCGCCAGATCGAACAATCGCAGAGTACCGATGTCCCACCGTCCGGTACCGGCGGACCCGTGACACGCGGCACATCCCCCGCCCGCGCCCCACCCCCGGGACGCCGCGGCTCACGTCAGGCCGCCGAACCACAGCGGCAAATCCGCGCGACCGCATCCGAACTGCGAAACCAGGCACAGCCAC
>JBGTLJ010000579.1:0-9781 GCA_041744175.1 Oceaniglobus sp.
TGGCGAACGCACAGCTTCGGCACCGTGCCCTCCGGGATCCCGGACAGGCTCGACAAACCGGGCCGGGTCGGGCGACCATCGCTCATGTTCATCTTGACCGAAAGCAAGACACACCTAACCCCCACCCCCGGCATGATGACTTTCGATCCGCCATGGATCGGACGGGGGAAACGACAGGGGCCGCGGAATTGACCGCACACCCCTGCCATCTGCCACACCGCCCCGGGGAAAGGCGGATGGCGGTCGGTCCTGTCGCCAATGGGGCAAATGGCCCCATCTGCGCACGGGAAAGCGCATCGGCTAAAGGTGCGACCGGCCGGATTGCCTAAATGGATGACAACACCGACTGGCCGCATGTTTCCAGGAACAATTTCCCGCTCACGAAACAAGATTACAGTGACGCAAGGTTAAGACGACCGAAAGTAAGGGATTCCTTACCAAAGCCTGAATCGTTCCTGGCGTGGTGCGGTTCGGATCATCAGATCTGTTGCGACAGTATTCTGGCCCTGATGGACTTTGCCGACCGATGCCGCGCAAGCCTCATGCGGCCCCGTACCGCCCACCCTTGCGCGATGATACGACTTGAGCGACAAGCCGATGGGACCGACGGCCAGAAACACGCAGGAGATCACGTGATGGCACTTCCGGTGCGCGAGCAGGTCAAATACTGGGGCATCGCCATGGCGGTGTTCCTGTTCGTGCTGTGGTGGCTGGGCGACGTGATCCTGCCGTTTCTTCTTGGCGGGGCCATCGCCTATTGTCTCGATCCGGTCGCCGACCGGCTTGAAAGATGGGGGCTGAGCCGGGTCGCCGCGACTGCGCTGATCACCGTGCTCGGGCTGCTGTGTTTCGTCGTCCTGGCGCTTGCGGTTGTGCCGACGCTGGTCAACCAGGCCGCCGGCCTGATCGAGGCCGCCCCGAAGATTGCCAACAACCTTCAGACGTTCCTGACCGAACGTTTCCCGACGCTGGTGGATGAGGGATCGGTGGTGCGCCGGTCGCTTGTAAGTCTGGGCGAAACGATCCAGAGCCGCGGCGGGGAGCTTCTCCAGACACTTTTGACATCTGTCGGCGGGATCGTGAACATTCTGGTGCTGTTCGTGATCGTTCCGGTGGTGGCGTTCTACCTTCTGCTGGACTGGGACGGGATGGTGGCAAAAGTGGATGCGATGGTCCCCCGCGACCATGTAGACACGGTGCGCCAGATCGCACGCGACATCGACGCCACGCTGGCAGGGTTCATCCGCGGCCAAGGCACCGTATGTCTGATCCTTGGCATATTCTATGCCGCGGCGCTGGCGATGGTGGGGTTGAATTTCGGGCTGGTGGTGGGGGCGCTGGCCGGTTTCCTGACATTCATCCCCTATGTCGGTGCACTGGTGGGCGGCGGATTGGCTCTTGGCCTGGCGCTGTTCCAGTTCTGGGGCGATTGGCTTTGGATCGTGCTGGTCTGGGTGATCTTCCAGTCCGGGCAGTTCGTCGAGGGCAACATCCTGACCCCCAAGCTGGTCGGCGATTCCGTGGGCCTGCATCCGGTCTGGCTGATCTTCGCGCTTTCGGCGTTCGGCGCGCTGTTCGGCTTTGTAGGGCTTCTGGTAGCGGTGCCGGTGGCGGCGGCCATCGGCGTGATCATCCGCTATGCCATCGCCCAATATCGCCAGAGCCTGCTTTACCGGGGCCTGTCCCCCGAAGAGGCGGCAGCGTCCCGCAACGACGACGTCTGAGCCATGACACGCCAGTTGACGTTCAGTCTGCCCAGCGTACCGGCCCTGGGGCGCGAGGATTTCTTCGTCTCGCCAGCCAACGCACGGGCCGTGGCGGCCCTGGACGGCTGGCGCGACTGGCCGCTGCGCAAGTTCGCGCTGAGCGGCGATCCCGGATCGGGCAAGACCCACATGGCGCATGTGTTCGCAGCCGCCACAGGTGCGCCGATCCTGGCGGCCGCCGATCTGGCGGATGCCTACATCCCGGCGCTGGCAATGGCCCCCGTGGTGATCGAGGACGTTCCGGCAATCTGCGGCGATGCGCCGGCCGAACTGGCGCTGTTCCACCTGCACAACCTGTGCCATGCCGAAGGCGGAACGATGCTGCTCACCGGCATCGGCGTTCCCGGATCATGGCCGCTCAGGCTTCCGGATCTGGCCAGCCGGGTGCATGCCTGCGGGGTCGCCCGGATCGACCCGCCCGACGACAATCTGCTGGCAGCGGTCATCGCCAAGATGTTCGCCGACCGCCAGCTGAACGTCGAGCCGGAGGTGATCGCCTATGTGGCGCTGCGCATGGACCGGACCTTTGCCGCCGCGCGGGATCTGGTGACGCGGCTGGACCTGCTGTCGCTGACCGAAAAGCGCGCGATCACCAAACCGCTGGCTGCCCGCGTGCTGGACAACGACACCGAGCCGGGGTCATGATCGTTACATCCCCGCCACAGCGAACACCCAGACACATTCCATGATCATCACCGATTTTCTGTCCGCCCCGTTTCCCGACGCGACCGACCTGCCGGATGTGGATATCGGCGGCCCGTCGCGGTTCTTCAACCGCGAGCTCAGCTGGCTGGCCTTCAACTGGCGGGTTCTGGACGAGGCGGGCAATGACCGCGTGCCGCTGCTGGAACGGCTGCGGTTCCTGTCGATCAGCGCCACCAACCTGGACGAATTCTACACGGTGCGCGTGGCGGGGCTGCGCGAACTGGCCCAGGCGGGAAACGTCACACCCGCGGCCGACGGTCTTTCGCCGGCCGAACAGCTGGTGCTGATCAACGCCGATGCCCGCGCCCTGCTGGAACAACAGCAAAACCAGTTCCAGACCTTGCGCGACCTGCTGGAAAAGCAAGGCATCTGCATTCTGGGCCGCGATCAACTGTCAAAGACGGATCTGGCGCATCTGGAAACAGTGTTCCTGACTCAGGTGTTTCCGATCCTGTCGCCACTTGCGATCGATCCGGCCCACCCGTTTCCGTTCATTCCCAACACCGGTTATACCCTGGCATTGCAGCTTGAACGTCGCGCCGACAAGCGCAAGCTGCGCGCGCTTCTGCCGATCCCGGCGCAGATCGACCGTTTCGTGCGCCTGCCGTCAGAGGATGGCCAGGCGCGGTTCCTGCCCCTTGAGGACGTACTGCTCTTGCATCTGAGATTGCTCTATCCCGGCTATACCGAAAAGGGATCCTGCGCCTTTCGGGTGCTGCGCGACAGCGATCTCGAGGTCGAGGAAGAGGCCGAGGATCTGGTGCGCGAATTCGAGGTCGCGCTCAAGCGGCGACGCCGTGGCGAGGTCGTGCGCATGACGATTTCCGCCGACGCGCCCGCTGGACTGCGCCGGGTCATCATGGACGAATTGCCGGTGCGCGAGGACGAGGTGATCGAACTGACCGGCATGATCGGAATGGCCGATCTGAAGGAACTGGTGCTGGATGAACGCCCCGATCTGCTGTGGCCGAGCTTTACTCCGCGGGTGCCGGAAAGGGTGCAGGACCACGACGGCGACATGTTTGCGGCGATCCGCCAGAAAGACATGCTGCTGCATCACCCCTACGAGACCTTCGACATGGTTATCCGGTTTCTGACCCAGGCGGCGAACGACCCGGACGTGGTGGCGATAAAGCAGACACTGTACCGCACGTCGCGCAACAGTCCCATCGTATCGGCGCTGTGCGACGCGGCCGAACAGGGCAAATCCGTGACCGCCCTGGTCGAACTCAAGGCCCGCTTCGACGAGGCGGCAAACATCGCGCAGTCCCGGCGTCTGGAACGGGCCGGCGCCCATGTCGTCTACGGGTTCCTGAATTACAAGACCCATGCCAAGATCAGCACAGTCGTGCGGCGCGAGGGCGCGACCCTTGTCACCTACACCCACTATGGAACGGGCAATTATCACCCGATCACCGCACGCATCTATACCGACCTGTCGCTCTTCACCTGCGATCCGGCACTCGGCCGCGATGCGACACGGGTGTTCAACTATCTTTCGGGCTACGCCGTGCCCGACAAGCTGGAGAACCTGTCGATTTCACCACTGAGCCTCAAGCCCGCGCTGATCGACATGATCGGACGCGAGGCCGAGTCGGCGCGCAACGGCAAGCCCGCCGCGATCTGGGCCAAGATGAATTCGGTGGTGGATGCCGACGTGATCGACGCGCTCTATGCAGCCAGCCGGGCGGGTGTGAAGATCAGCCTGGTGATCCGCGGCATCTGCGGGCTGCGGCCGGGTGTGAAGGGACTGAGCGAGAACATCCGGGTCAAATCCATCGTCGGGCGGTTTCTGGAACACTCTCGCATCGTCTGTTTTGCAAACGGGGCGGATATGCCAAGCCGCAAGGCGCGGGTTTTCATATCGTCCGCAGACTGGATGGGTCGGAATCTGGTGCGCCGGGTCGAAACCCTTGTCGAATGCACCAACCCCACGGTCAAGGCGCAGATCGTCAGTCAGGTGATGGCCGCGAACATGGCCGACACCGCCCAGAGCTGGATCCTGTCTCCCGGCGGCGATTTCCGGCGGGTGCTGCCCGAGGGGGACGAGGTCGCGTTCAATTGCCACAGGTTTTTCATGGAAAACCCGTCGTTGTCAGGGCGCGGTACGGCAGGTGCCGGGGATGTGCCCGCCTTGACCCATTCCGAGGACTGAGCGGCACCACAGACATCGGTTGCAAACCGGCATCGGCGATCGCAGGCGCGGGGATGAGCCGACCTTCGCGGCATGGCCTTCAGGGATCTGCAAAGCCGGTGGGCAGACCGTCGATGCTTTGCATATTCTGTTCCGACCAGTACCGCTTCAATCCGTCTTCGCCCTTGTCAGCGTGCCAGCTTTCCATCGTCGTCCGCTCGCCGGTGTAGTCGAACAGCGGCACGCCGTATCCGCAGGATGTCTGCACAAGATCGATGGCAAGTCGCACGATCTGCCGCGTGCCCAGCGGCGCATCGCCGCCATAGTGATCTGCCAGACAGCGTTCGAACGCCGCGCTTTCGCGAAACAGGCTTTCGCCGCGCCCATAGAGCCGCATGATCAGCGGCGGTCCGTCGAAACTGCACAGCATGATCGTCATCCGTCCGTCCGCGCAAAGGTGGGCGGCGGTTTCCATCCCGCTTCCGGTGCGATCGAGGTAATACGCGGTGTTCGCACCGGCGATGCGCAAAGCCGCAATCTCGCGGGGTGAGATGTTAACGCGGCTGTCGGCAGTTGCCGTTGCGGTGAAAAAGATCCTCTGCCGGGCAATGAAGGCAAGATGCGCCGGGCCCAGGGTGTCGAACTGTTTCGCCATGGATCACCTTTCGTGACGGGTCGTCGCCAACTAAGCGCAAGACGGGGGCGCGGGTAAAGGGGCCATGCGCATTGACCGTGGACAGGGTCCGGGGCAGTGTTCTGTCAGACGATTGTCGGCTGGGGGATGCGATGGAGGACGGAAAAGAGGATTGGGGTCCGTTCGGCCGTCCGCTTTTTGACGATCCCTCTGCCCATGCGCTAAGCCGGGTTGGCGTGGTGGATGTGGGATCGAACTCGGTCAGGATGGTGGTGTTCGACGGAGCCGCTCGCAGCCCTGCCTATTTTTTCAATGAAAAGGTGATGGCGGGTCTTGGGGCCGGGTTCGGCGAAACCGGGCGCCTGAACCCCGATGGCCGGGCACGGGCTCTGGCCGCAATGATCCGGTTTCAGCAACTGGCCGAGGGGATGAACGTCGCCCCGCTCACGGTCGTCGCCACGGCCGCGGTGCGCGAGGCAGAGGACGGCCCTGAGTTCCGCGCCGACGTCCTTGGGGCGACCGGCCTCAAGATGTGGGTCGTGGACGGGCGCGAAGAGGCGCGGCTTTCGGCGCAGGGCGTTCTTCTGGGGTGGCCCGGCGCCCATGGCATGGTCTGCGACATCGGCGGTTCGTCGATGGAACTGGCACAGATCGCCGAGGGGCGCGTGGGCAAACGGATCACGTCGTCACTTGGCCCGCTGCGCCTGCAGGGCATAGAGGGCGGCAAGAAGGCGATCAAGGCCGAAATCGCCGACACCATCGAGCGTCTTGTCGAAGAGATGGGTATCGACAACAAGCGGCTGTTCCTGGTGGGCGGCAGCTGGCGCGCCATCGGTCGGCTTGACATGGAACGTCGCGGCTATCCGCTGCATGTGCAGCACGAATACCGCATGACGCCGCAGGGAATACAGGACACCGTCAAGTTCATCGAAGATCACGACATCGCGGAACTGCGCGCCATGACCGGCATCGGCGAGGCGCGCATGGCGCTGGTACCGCTGGCCGCGATGGTTCTGAGGCAGCTTGTCCGCAAATTCAAACCGCGTGACATCGCCATATCAAGCTATGGAATCCGCGAAGGGCTGCTCTACGAGCAGATGCCTCAGCGCCTGCGTGACCGCGATCCCCTGATCGAGGCCTGCCGGTTTGCCGAAAAGAAGGACGCGCGGTTTCCCGGTTTCGGACGTGCGCTGTACCAGTTCCTCTTGCCGCTGTTCAAGGGCGAGGGCGAAAAGCGACTGCGCATCATCCGCGCGGCATGTCTTCTGCACGATGTCAGTTGGCGCGCCCATCCGGACTATCGCCACGAGGCCTGTTTTGACAATGCGACCCGTGCGAACCTCGGCGGGATGACCCATGAAGAACGGGTGTTTCTTGGCCTGTCGCTGCTGCACCGCTACAAGAATTCCCGAAGCGGCAGCCGGTTCGAGGATACTGTCGCGCTGCTGAGCGAAACCGAAATCTCTCGGGCCGAGGTGCTGGGCCGCGCCATGCGGTTCGGGGCGATGTTTTCCGCCGAGAAGCCGGGATCTCTGGGTGAGTTGCGCTGGTTTCCGAAAAAGAAACTGCTGGAGTTGTGGCTGACGCGCCGGGCCGAGGACCTGTTCGGAGAGGTGGCGCAATCGCGGTTCCAGTCTCTGGTCAGCGCGCTGGACGCCGAAAGCAGCGTCAAGCGTCTGCGCGGATCCCCTCCGGCGGAGCCGGTTCAGGCCAGCTGATGCGGAAAGGGTGCGACCCTATAGCTCGATCTCACCCTCGTCCAGAGGACGTGATGCCTCCGGTTTGCGACGCAGGATGATATCACCATTGGGCAGCATCTCGGGCGAATTGTAATCGTCCAGATCCTCGATCTTTATGCCGTTCCAGTTCAGCTCTTGCAGATCGCGCGCCAGGTCGCGCAGAGAGGGCTGCACCCGGTCGACAAGACCGCGAAAGAGCTGGCGAGCTCCTTCACCAAGCAAATCGACGCCTTCACCGATATCGCCGTTTTCCGGCCCGTCCGTCTGCGCGGACACCGGCAGGGACAGCAGCGCCACGAAAGCAAGGATTGCAAATCTTTTCATGGCACTCTCATAGCGGATATTGCAGCGGATTACAGCCCCGCCAGATCGATTTCCAGGGACACCGGGAAATGATCGGACGCTGTCAGCAACGCGGTGCCCAGTTTCGTATCGGCCCGAAGGCTTGGATCGCGCAAGGGGTGCCATATTCGCCATTCCGGCGCGCAGGCGGCCAGATCCGGCGAAATCATGATGAAATCCAGTGATGCCTCAAGCCAGTCCTGCGATTCGCGTTGCCAGAATCTTGCCGTTGCGGAGCTGTCCGCGGCCGTCAGGTGCGGATCGAAGAGCTGCAATTCCTCACCTTCGCCGCGCACGATGTCTACGCCGGAACGCCCGAACAGCCGTTCGTATTCGTCCAAGCCCGGGCCGTCGTTGAAATCCCCCAGCACTATGAGGGAGGTTCCGGCGTTCAGGTGCCCCTGAACCCGGTGGCGCAGCCAGATGCATTGCGCCAGCTGCTTGCGCCGGTTGGCGATTGCAATGCGTGTCGCATCCGCATCGGACCCGGCACCGTGGGGCGCCTTGGATTTCGCATGGACGCCGATCAGATGCAGATCGTGGTCACCGGCGCGCACTGCCAGTTCGAGCGGCGGCTTCGACCAGAGAACAGTGTCGGGGGTGCCGTCGATATCCAGATCGATACGGAAAACACCGTCAAAGCGGGGATCGGCTGGCGCCCCCGGGCTGCCCACCGCCCGCCCGCCGGGCGCGTGGCGGACAGAGCAGATGTCGGGATCGTACATCAGCGCGATTTCCTGCTGGGTGTCGTTGGCAAAGCCGATCGTTGCCCGACGCGCCCGCAGGTCGAACCGCTCCGCGAAGTTTTCCAGCGCCCGAGTGCCATCGCGCGCACGCCCTGAATCCGGCGCCTCGATCACGATGACCGCATCGGCGTCGAGGGCGCGGAACACAGCCGACACGGCGGTCGTCCGCGCGCGGCGCGTCACGTTCCAGCGACCCGACCAGCCATCGTCGTCGATCAGTTCACCGGTTTCATCGAACAGGCTGTTGAACCATTCGACGTTCCATGTGGCGATCCTCATACGCGGCCTTCGCGGATATCCTCATAGGCACGATTGATCGCGATCAGCCTTTTTTCGGCCATGCGCACCGCCTCTTCAGGCACCCCCCGCGCCATCATCCGGTCAGGATGGGTTTCGCGCACCAGTCGACGCCAGGCAGATCGCACCTCCAACGCGCCGGCGCCGGGTTCGACGCCCAGCACATCCCACGGATCGGGGGGGGCATCGGCGACAAAGCGCGTGCGCAGGGCGCGGAAGTCCCGCTCCGACAATCCGAAGATTTCGGCGACCCGCTTTAGGAAAACATCCTCGGCAGGGTGATAGGTCCCATCGGCCAATGCGATGTGGAACAATCCCTCGATCAGATCGCGCAGGGTGATCGCCTGCGCCTTGCCGGGAAACATGCGACCGATCCTGCGGGCATATTCCTCGAAGCCCGCGACGTCCTGTCTGGCGAGGTTGAACACGCGCGCGGCATTTTCCTCTTCGCCCGGCGGAATGTGGAACACTTGCCGGAACGCGGCCACCTCGTTGCGGGTCACCTGGCCGTCGGCCTTGGCCATCTTTGCGCCAAGCGCGATCACCGCGATGGTGAACAATACGCTGCGCTCCGGAGGCGCGCGCAACCGGTCGAACATTGCCGAAAGACCCTCGCCGCTGGCCAGGGCCGACAGGGCGTCCGCAATGCGTGACCAGATCGACATGACCCTATTCTAGCCGGTCGCGGCGGCGGTGTCAGGGGCGATGACGACGCGTCGGCACAGCAGGTGCAGATCAAGCCAGCGATCGTTTTTCCAGCCGACCCCGGGCAGGACCGCCACGGGGGCAAAACCAACGCGCTCGAAGAAATCCAGTGCGGTTGGGTTTTTGCCGCTGACCGCGGCCCAGAGACTGCCGGCGTTCTGCGAGGCTGCGAGACCGGCCAGGCGATCCACGAGGGATCGCCCTGTTCCCTTTCCGCGCGCAGCGGGGGCAAGGTGGACCGACACTTCCAGAGTGCGGGCATACCCGGGCCCGGGACGAAACGGGTCAAGAAGGGCAAAGCCCGCGATTGCGCCGTCGTGTTCCGCGACAATGGCTGCGCGGGCGGTGGCGATGAGCGTTGCGACATCTGCGGCGGATTTTTCGGTCGTGGTAAAGGTGAAAAGCGTGTCGCGGATGACCGGATTCCAGATCGCGGCGATGGCTGCGGCATCGGCGGTCCGGGCAGCCCGCAGGATCATCGCAGCGTGATCCGCCCGCCCGGTGTCTTGAACGTGGCGGCAAGGCCCGGTTGCGGCGATTGCACGAACACCACCGAACCGTTCAATGCAGGGAAATGGGCGGCAAGGTCAGCCGCGCGGGGGTGTGCGACCTCCAGCGTTATCAGCCGACAGCCGCGATCGGGCAGTCGGGTGGCGGGATGGGCCGCGCCTTGCCACTGGATAAGGGCCGGGGCGACGCCGTCGAAGGGCAGC
>JBGTLJ010000580.1:0-2814 GCA_041744175.1 Oceaniglobus sp.
GCCGCGGTCACGGCGGCGGCTCCGGTGGCCAGAAAGATCCGTCTGTTCAGCATTGGCGTCTCTCGCTCGATGGGTCGCCCTGCACATAGGACATCCGCGCGCCCGGCAAAAGGCACCGTTCATCACATCCCGGTTCCCGGCCATGGGAACGACAGACCCGCGCTCCACCTCCCTTTTGACCTCACTTCCAACCGTCGCCATCGGCCACACACGTCACGCACCCCACCATGGGGAACATTTTCCGATCAGGCGGCGTTTGATCCGCAGGCGGACGGGCGACCGTGCCGCCCCAATAATTTTGACAGGAGACTGATATGCCCGAAGCATTCGTAGCCGGCCTTGACGACCAAGCGCGCCACAAGATGATCGACCTGCTGAACGCGCGCCTTGCCGACACCGTCGCGCTGACGCTCGCGGTCAAGCAGGCACACTGGAACCTCAAGGGCCCGGGATATATCGGCGTTCACGAACTGCTTGACGAGGTGGCGGACCGCCTGCGCGACGGCGCCGACCTGATGGCCGAACGCGCGGTCATCCTCGGCGGCCACGCCAAGGGCACGGTCGAAGTCGCGGCGGACAAATCAACGGTCGAGGCCTATCCGACGGATATGGAGGCGATTGCCGACCACATCACCGCCCTCAAGGACAGGTTCCTGGCAGTGGGCGAGAGCCTGCGCAAGGCGATCGAGGATGCGTCGGACGCGGGCGACGCCGACACGGAGGATCTGTTCACCGAAGTCAGCCGCGTGGTTGACAAGGATACATGGTTCATCGGCGCCAACGCGCCCGTCGCTGCCTGACGAAACGCGTGCCCGCCTGCCACTGACAGCAGCGGTCCTTTTGCCACCGCAAGTCACCCCGAACAGCCCGGCGGATCACCCCGCCGGGCCTTCCTCGACCCCTCGACGCGACATTAAACTACAGAGGGCGCTTTGATGCCCGCGCGTTCCAGCGCCGCTGCAAGCCCGCGCTGCACTACTGAGGTTCCGGCACCAGGATCTCGCGCTTGCCGACATGGTTGGCCGACGACACCACTCCCTCGTCCTCCATCTGTTCCACCAGACGTGCCGCCTTGTTGTATCCGATGGCCAGCTTGCGCTGGATATAGCTGGTGGAACACTTGCGGTCCTTGATGACGATCGCCACCGCCAGATCGTAAAGCTGTTCCTCGGCGGTGCCGTCGCCACCCAGACCCAGCACCGCATCGACGCTGCTCTCGCGGTCCTCGTCGCTGCTCTCGACCACCCCGGACATGTATTCCGGTGGCCCGAAGCCCTTAAGGTGGTTGACGATCTCCTCCACCTCCTCGTCCGAACAGAACGGTCCGTGCACGCGCACGATCTTCGATCCACCCGCCATGTACAGCATGTCGCCCCTGCCCAGAAGCTGTTCTGCGCCCATTTCGCCCAGGATGGTGCGGCTGTCGATCTTGCTGGTCACCTGAAAGCTGATGCGCGTGGGAAAGTTCGCCTTGATGGTGCCGGTGATCACATCCACCGACGGGCGCTGGGTCGCCATGATCAGATGGATGCCCGAAGCCCGCGCCATCTGGGCCAGACGCTGGATGCAGGCCTCGATCTCCTTGCCCGCCACCATCATCAGATCGGCCATCTCGTCGACGATCACCACGATGAACGGCAAAATCTCTGGCTGGATCTCCTCTGTCTCGAACACCGGCTCGCCGGTGTCGTCGTCGAATCCGGTCTGCACGGTGCGCGAAAACATCTCGCCGCGCTCCAGCGCCTCGCGCACCCGGCCATTGTGGCCCTCGATGTTGCGCACGCCCATCCGGCTCATCCTGCGATAGCGGTCCTCCATCTCGCCGACCACCCATTTCAGGGCGACCACCGCCTTCTTCGGATCGGTGACGACCGGCGACAGAAGATGCGGGATCCCGTCATAGACCGACAGTTCCAGCATCTTGGGGTCGATCATGATCATCCGGCACTCTTGCGGCGTCAGCTTGTAGAGCAGCGACAGGATCATCGTGTTGATCGCCACCGACTTGCCCGATCCCGTCGTGCCCGCGATCAGAAGATGCGGCATCTTGGCCAGGTTGGCCACCACCGGATCGCCGCCGATGTCCTTGCCCAGCGCCAGCGGCAGGCGCATGTTGCTGTCGCCGAATTCGCGCGCCGACAGGATCTCTCGAAGCACGCACATCTCGCGGTTGTCATTGGGCAGTTCGATCCCGATCACGCTGCGCCCCGGCACCGTGGACACCCGCGCCGAAAGCGCCGACATGGACCGCGCGATGTCGTCCGACAACCCAATGACGCGGGACGCCTTCAGCCCCGGTGCGGGCTCAAGCTCGTACATCGTGACCACGGGACCGGGGCGCACCGAGACAATCTCGCCCTTGACGCCGTAATCGTCCAGCACGACCTCCAGCATCCGGGCGTTCTCTTCAAGCGCTGCATCGCTCAGCACGTGGCGGCGCACGGTGTCCGGGCTCGCCAGAAGCGACAGCGGCGGGCGTTCGTAGTCAGCATACCTGTCGTCGAACGCCAGCCCCGGCTGCGCCTCGGCCCGCGCCTGTCGGCTCGGCACCAGCGGCTTTTTCACCGGATGCTGCACCACGCTTTTCGCATCCTCGCCATGTGCCGAACGGAACACCGGCAGATCGGGGGCCGTCATCGGCCGCGGCGCAACCAGTTCGGATTCGGGCATCGGCGCATCATAGTCGATCCCGTCGTCGTCGTCCCCGTCGTCCTGCCCCCAATCGTCGTGCGACCCATTGTCCCGCGCCATGTCGCCGTCCAAAGAAGGCGCAACCGGCGCCGGTGCGACGCCGCGCGCACGCACCGGCGGCTC
>JBGTLJ010000581.1:0-1522 GCA_041744175.1 Oceaniglobus sp.
AGCACGATGCGATACACCGCGGGGTCGAAATAGCGCCGCATCGACGGCGAACAGCCGCCGCCCGGCCCGCCGTGCAGCACGATCACGGGAACGCCGTCGCGCCGCCCGCATTGTTCGACATAGATCCGGTGACCTTCGCCCACATCCAGCATCCGCTGATCGAACGGATCGAGCGGCGGATAAAGAAACTGGCTTGCGCCCTTTTGCCCTGAGACCTTGTCCATTCCTGACCTATATAACCTGCAAAGGCGTCCGGCCACGGGCTTTTGTCGAAAAAGGGTATCGAGATCATGACCGACACCACATACGCCAGCACGATCGACGACGCGGAAATCGCCAAATTCGAGGCAATGGCGGCTGAATGGTGGGATCCCGAGGGAAAATTCAAGCCGCTTCACATGCTCAACCCCTGTAGGCTGGACTACATCGCTGCGCAGATCGCGTCGGAGTTCGACCGCGACCTGAAAACCGACAGGCCCTTTGAGGGATTGCGCATCCTGGACATCGGCTGCGGCGGCGGGCTGCTGTGCGAACCGATGGCGCGGCTGGGGGCCGATGTGGTTGGGGCCGACGCGGCGCCCCGCAATATTCCGGTGGCGCGGCTCCATGCCGAGCAGTCGGGACTTGCCATCGACTATCGCCACACCACCGCAGAGGATCTGGTGGCATCTGGCGAGCGGTTCGACGCGATCCTGAACATGGAGGTGGTGGAACACGTCGCCGACCCGCTGTCGTATCTGACCGCCTGCCGCCAGTTGCTGAAGCCCGGCGGGCTGATGACCTGTTCGACCCTGAACCGGAATTCCAAAAGCTTCGTGATGGCGATCCTTGGCGCGGAATGGGTGATGCGCTGGCTGCCCCGCGGCACCCATGACTGGAACAAGTTCATCACGCCGGACGAACTGTTCGCGCTGCTGCGCAAGGCGGGTCTGGATCCGGTGGACAGGACCGGGTTCGTGTTCAATCCGGTGCGCTGGTCCTGGAGCTTGTCGGACAGCGATCTGGGCTGCAACTACGTCACCACCAGCCTGAAGCGCGCCTGATGTGCAGGCCCGTGACGGCTGCGCCGGTCGGCTTCAGGCGCTGAGCATCGTATCAAGCTTGCCCGCCTGCTCCAGCGCGAACAGATCGTCGCACCCGCCCACATGGGTGCCGCCGATGAAGATCTGCGGCACAGTGCGCGCACCGTTCGCGCGCCGGACCATGGCGCGCTTTAGTTCGGGGTCGCGCGACACGTCGGTTTCGGCGAATGCGGCACCCTTTTCGCCCAGCAGACGCTTTGCCGCATGGCAATAGCCGCAGAGGGGCGATGTGTAGATTTCGACGCTGGCCATGGCGGACGCTCCTGCAGGTGGTCTGGTCCTCTCTAGGCGTCCCGGGCGACCCGCGCCAGTGCCACCACGTCGATCCGCCGCGCGCCGGCCGTACGGCAGGCGTCCGCACAGGCGGCCAGGGTAGCGCCGCTGGTCATCACGTCATCGACCAGCACCACATCGCGCCCGTCCATCAGGGCACCGTATCC